>NZ_JBIAQM010000034.1:0-90423 GCF_042888945.1 Streptomyces sp. NPDC002698 | reverse complement strand
TCGTCGACGAGGTGGAACCCGTCCAGCATCTCGCGGAACCGGTCCGGACCGATCGCGATCATCAGCGACAGGCCGATCGCCGAGTCGTACGAGTAACGCCCGCCGACCCAGTCCCAGAACTCGAACATGTTCGCCGTGTCGATGCCGAAGTCCGACACCTTCTCCGCGTTCGTCGACAGCGCCACGAAGTGCTTCGCCACCGCCTTCTCCTCACCGAGCCCGGCGAGGAGCCAGGCACGCGCCGAGGTGGCGTTGGTGATCGTCTCGATCGTGGTGAACGTCTTCGAGGCGATGATGAACAGCGTCTCGGCCGGGTCCAGGTCCCGCACGGCCTCGTGCAGGTCCGCGCCGTCCACGTTCGACACGAACCGCACGCTCAGCGAGCGGTCGGTGAACGAGCGCAGCACCTCGTAGGCCATCGCGGGGCCCAGGTCGGAGCCGCCGATGCCGATGTTGACGACGTTCTTGATGCGCCTGCCGGTGTGCCCGGTCCACTCGCCCGAGCGGACCCGCCCGGCGAAGTCCGCCATCTTGTCCAGGACCGCGTGCACGGCCGGCACGACGTCCTCCCCGTCGACCTCGACCACCGCGTCCCGCGGCGCCCGCAGCGCGGTGTGCAGCACCGCCCGGTCCTCGGTCGTGTTGATCCTCTCGCCCCGGAACATCGCGTCCCGCAGCCCGAACACGTCCGTGGCGACGGCGAGTTCCTGGAGGAGGGCCAAGGTCTCGTCGGTGATCAGGTGCTTGGAGTAGTCGACGCGCAGATCGCCGACCTGTGCGACATAGCGCTCGGCGCGCGCGGGGTCGACGGCGAACAGGTCACGCAGCCGCGGGTGGAGCAACGTGGTCGCGCGGTGGTCCTCCAGGGCCACCCACTCAGGACGCCGGGTGGGCTTGGGGTAGTCAGACACGAGGGCTCTCCTTGGGGGCCTCGCCGCGCAGGGCGATGGCGTACATCTCGTCCGCGTCGAGGCGACGCAGTTCCTCGGCGATCAACTGGGAGGTGGTGCGCACCTTGAGCGCCAGGGTGCGGGAGGGCTGACCGGGCAGGGACAGGGTCGCGAGCGGGCCCTCGGGGCGGTCGATGACGATCTCGCCGCTCTCGGTGCCCAGCCGGACGGCGGTCACCACGGGGCCCGCGGTTTCGACACGCTCGGTCCTGACCCGGAGGCGGGCCTCCAGCCAGCGGGCCAGCAGTTCGGCGCTCGGGTTCTGCGCCTCGCTCTCGACGGTCGCCGAGATCACCTTCGTACGGGCCTGGTCGAGGGCCGCCGCCAGCATGGAGCGCCACGGCGTGAGCCGGGTCCACGCCAGGTCGGTGTCGCCCGGCGCGTACGAGGCGGCGCGGGCGTCCAGTGCCTGGAGCGGTGCCTCGACGGCGTACATGTCGGTGATCCTGCGCTGGGCGAGGGCGCCCAGCGGGTCCTTGGCCGGGATCTCGGGCGCGTCCACCGGCCACCAGACCACGACCGGGGCGTCCGGCAGCAGCAGCGGCAGGACCACCGAGTCGGCGTGGTCCGAGACCTCGCCGTACGTCCGCAGGACGACCGTCTCGCCGGTACCCGCGTCGGATCCGACGCGCACCTCGGCGTCCAGACGGGAGTTGGTGCGGTCGCGCGGGGTGCGGGCGACGCGCTTGATGACGACCAGGGTGCGCGAGGGGTGCTCCCGGGAGGCCTCCTCGGCCGCCTTGATGGAGTCGTACGCGTTCTCCTCGTCGGTGACGATGACCATCGTCAGGACCATGCCCACGGCGGGGGTGCCGATGGCCCGGCGCCCCCGTACGAGTGCCTTGTTGATCTTGCTTGCCGTGGTGTCGGTCAGGTCGATCTTCATGGCCTGCGCCAGCTCCGTCCGTCTCGTGCGAGCATCTCGTCGGCTTCCTCCGGACCCCAGCTGCCCGAGGAGTACTGCGCGGGCGTGCCGTGGCTCTCCCAGTACCCCTCGATCGGGTCGAGGATCTTCCAGGACTCTTCCACCTCCTGGTGACGGGGGAAGAGATTGGCGTCGCCGAGCAGAACATCCAGGATCAGCCGTTCGTACGCCTCCGGGCTGGACTCGGTGAACGACTCGCCGTACGCGAAGTCCATGGTGACGTCCCGGATCTCCATGGACGTACCCGGCACCTTCGATCCGAAGCGCACGGTCATGCCCTCGTCGGGCTGGACGCGGATGACGATCGCGTTGGCGCCGAGTTCCTCGGTGGCCGTGGAGTCGAACGGGGAGTGCGGGGCGCGCTGGAACACCACCGCGATCTCCGTGACGCGGCGGCCCAGACGCTTGCCGGTCCTGAGGTAGAACGGGACGCCCGCCCAACGGCGGTTGTCCACCTGGAGCTTGACGGCAGCGTAGGTGTCGGTCGTCGACCGGGGGTCGATGCCCTCCTCCTGGAGGTAGCCGCGCACCCTCTCGCCGCCCTGCCAGCTCGCCGCGTACTGGCCGCGCACGGTGTGCTCGCCCAGGTTCCGAGGCAGCTTCACGGCCCTGAGGACCTTGAGCTTCTCGGCGAGCAGCGACTCGGCGTCGAAGGCGGCGGGTTCCTCCATGGCGGTCAGCGCCATGAGCTGGAGCAGGTGGTTCTGGATCACGTCCCGGGCGGAGCCGATGCCGTCGTAGTAGCCGGCCCGGCCGCCGATGCCGATGTCCTCGGCCATCGTGATCTGGACGTGGTCGACGTACGACCGGTTCCAGACGGGCTCGTACATCTGGTTGGCGAAGCGGAGCGCCAGGATGTTCTGGACGGTCTCCTTGCCGAGGTAGTGGTCGATCCGGAACACCTGGTCCGGGTCGAACACCTCGTGCACGATCCGGTTCAGCTCCCGGGCGCTCACCAGGTCGTGGCCGAACGGCTTCTCGATGACCGCGCGCCGCCAGGAACCCTCGGGAGCGCTCGCCAGCCCGTGCTTCTTGAGCTGCTGGACCACCTTCGGGAAGAACTTCGGCGGTACGGAGAGGTAGAACGCGTAGTTGCCGCTGGTGCCCCGGGAGGCGTCCAGCTCGTCGACGGCCGCGCGCAGCTGCTTGAACGCCGTGTCGTCGTCGAAGTCGCCGGGGATGAACCGCATGCCCTCGGCGAGCTGCTGCCAGACCTCCTCGCGGAACTCGGTCCGCGCGTGCTCGCGCACCGAGTCGTGCACCACCTGGGCGAAGTCCTGGTCCGCCCACTCACGGCGGGCGAACCCGAGGAGCGAGAAGCCCGGCGGCAGCAGACCCCGGTTGGCGAGGTCGTACACGGCCGGCATCAGCTTCTTGCGGGACAGATCGCCCGTGACGCCGAAGATGACCAGACCGGAGGGGCCCGCGATCCGGGGGAGCCGGCGGTCGCGCGGGTCGCGCAGCGGGTTGTCCCAGTCGGCCGCCGGGACGCCGAGCGCCTCGGCGAGTGCCTCGGGCGTCAGACCGCCCTGTTCCACGGCCGCGTCACCGGATCCCTGCGACGCGGTGGCCGCATCCTGCGGCTCGCTGTCGGAAAGTGCCTCACCCTTGGTCATTCCCCTTCGACTCCCTTGCCCCGCAGGGAGGCCGCCACGGCGTCGAGAAGGTCCTCCCAGGCCGCCTCGAACTTCGCGACGCCCTCGTCCTCCAGCTGTCCGACGACCTCGTCGTAGGAGACGCCGAGCGCCTCGACCGCGGCCAGGTCGGCACGGGCCCGGTCGTAGCCGCCGGTCACCGTGTCGCCGTGGATGTCACCGTGGTCGGCGGTGGCGTTCAGCGTGCCCTCCGGCATGGTGTTGACCGTGCCGGGCGCCACCAGTTCGTCGACGTACAGGGTGTCCTTGTACGAGGGGTCCTTGACGCCGGTGGAGGCCCACAGCGGACGCTGCTTCTGCGCGCCGGAGGCGGCGAGCGCCGTCCAGCGGGTGCCGCCCTGTGCCGGGCCGCCGGCGGAGCCGAACACCGTCTCGTACGCCTCGTAGGCCAGACGGGCGTTGGCGAGCGCCGCCCTGCCCCTGAGCGCGAGGGCCTCGTCCGTGCCGTTCTTCGCGAGCCGCTTGTCGATCTCGTTGTCGACGCGGGAGACGAAGAAGGAGGCGACGGAGTGGATTCCGGCGAGGTCGATGCCCGCGGCCTTCGCCCGCTCCAGGCCGGAGAGGTAGGCGTCCATGACCTCGCGGTAGCGCTCCAGCGAGAAGATCAGCGTGACGTTGACGCTGATGCCGAGGCCGATGACCTCGGTGATCGCCGGGAGCCCGGCCTTCGTCGCCGGGATCTTGATCATCACGTTCGGGCGGTCGACCAGCCAGGAGAGCTGCCGGGCCTCGGCGACGGTCGCGGCGGTGTTGTGCGCCAGCCGGGGGTCGACCTCGATGGAGACCCGGCCGTCACGGCCCTCGGTCGCCTCGAACACCGGGCGCAGGATGTCCGCGGCGGCGCGCACGTCCGCGGTCGTCATCATGCGGACGGCCTCGTCGACGGTCACCCCGCGTACGGCGAGGTCGGCGAGCTGCCGCTCGTACCCCTCGCCGGAGCCGATGGCCGCCTGGAAGATGGACGGGTTGGTGGTCACGCCCACCACGTGCCGCGTGGCGACGAGTTCGGCCAGGTTGCCGGACTCGATGCGCTTGCGGGAGAGGTCGTCGAGCCAGATGGAGACGCCCTCGCCGGAGAGGAGCTCAAGAGGTGCCGCGGTCGCGGTCGTTTCGGTCACAGTGATCATCTTCCTTCGTGTGAACGGATCAACCGCGCAGGGCGGCAGGGCCAGTCGTCGAATCGAGCACGGCCCGCGCGGTGGCGGCGACGTTCTCGGGGGTGAAGCCGAACTCGGCGAACAGCGTCCCGGCGTCGGCCGAGGCGCCGAAGTGCTCCAGCGAGACAATGCGTCCGGCGTCACCGACGTACCGGTACCAGGTCAGACCGATTCCGGCCTCGACCGCCACGCGGGCCTTCACGGACGGCGGAAGGACACGGGCCCGGTACTCGGGGGACTGCTCCTCGAACCACTCGACGGACGGCATCGACACCACGCGGGTGCCGACCCCCTCGGCCTCCAGCAGTTCGCGCGCCGCGACGGCGAGCCGCACCTCGGATCCGGTCGCGACGATGATGAGGTCCGGGGTCCCGGTGGAGGAGTCCCGCAGGACGTAACCGCCGCGCGCCGCGTCGGCGTTGGCCGGGTAGGTCGGCACGCCCTGACGGGTGAGGGCCAGACCGTGCGGGGCCGGGTTCGTGGCGTGCCGCTTGAGGATCTCGGCCCAGGCGATCGCGGTCTCGTTGGCGTCGGCCGGGCGGACGATGTTCAGGCCGGGGATGGCGCGCAGCGAGGCGAGGTGCTCGACCGGCTGGTGGGTGGGACCGTCCTCGCCGAGGCCGATCGAGTCGTGCGTCCACACGTACGTCACCGGGAGCTGCATCAGCGCGGACAGCCGGACGGCGTTGCGCATGTAGTCGGAGAACACCAGGAAGGTGCCGCCGTAGACACGGGTGTTGCCGTGCAGCGCGATGCCGTTCATCTCCGCGGCCATCGAGTGCTCGCGGATGCCGAAGTGGATCGTGCGGCCGTACGGGTCCGCCTCCGGCAGCGGGTTGCCCTTCGGCAGGAACGAGGACGTCTTGTCGATGGTGGTGTTGTTCGAGCCGGCCAGGTCGGCGGAGCCGCCCCACAGTTCGGGGATCACGGCACCGAGCGCCTGGAGGACCGTGCCGGAGGCGGCGCGGGTGGCGACACTCCCGCCTTCCTCGAACACCGGCAGCGCGCTCTCCCAGCCCTCGGGAAGCTGTCCGGCGACGATCCGGTCGAAGAGCTTCGCGTTCTCGGGCCGCTCGGTGCGCCACGCGCCGGTCCGCTTGTCCCAGGCGGCGTGCGCCTCGGCGCCCCGGTCCAGGGCCAGGCGGGCGTGGGCCAGCACGTCGGCGTCCACCTGGAAGGCCTGTTCCGGGTCGAAGCCCAGGATCCGCTTGGTGGCGGCGATCTCCTCGGCGCCCAGCGCCGAGCCGTGCGAGGCCTCGGTGTTCCGCGCGTTCGGGGCGGGCCAGGCGATGACCGTGCGCATCGCGATGATGGACGGGCGTCCCGTCTCGGCCCGCGCGTCCTTGAGCGCCGCGTACAGGGCGCGCACGTCGATGTCGCCGTCGGGGGCGGGCTCGATGCGCTGCACATGCCAGCCGTACGACTCGTAGCGCTTCAGCACGTCCTCGGAGAAGGCCGTCGCCGTGTCGCCCTCGATGGAGATGTGGTTGTCGTCGTAGAGGAAGACGAGGTTGCCGAGCTTCTGGTGGCCGGCGAGCGAGGAGGCCTCCGCCGAGATTCCCTCCTCCAGGTCGCCGTCGGAGACGATCGCCCAGACGGTGTGGTCGAACGGGGACTCACCCTCGGGGGCCTCCGGGTCGAACAGGCCGCGCTCGTAGCGGGCGGCCATCGCCATGCCCACCGCGTTGGCGGCACCCTGGCCGAGCGGACCGGTCGTGGTCTCCACGCCCGCGGTGTGCCCGTACTCGGGGTGGCCGGGCGTCTTGGACCCGTGGGTGCGGAACGCCTTCAGATCGTCGAGGCCGAGTTCATAACCTGACAGGAAGAGCTGGGTGTAGAGGGTCAGCGAGGTATGGCCGGGGGACAGGACGAAGCGGTCGCGGCCGGTCCACTCCGGGTCGGCCGGGTCGTGACGCATCACCTTCTGAAAGAGCGTGTACGCCGCCGGGGCCAGGCTCATCGCGGTTCCGGGGTGGCCGTTGCCGACCTTCTGCACGGCGTCGGCGGCCAGAAGGCGGGCGGTGTCGACGGCTCGGCGGTCGAGCTCGGTCCAGGTGAAGTCGTCGGAGCTCTGCGTACTCATCTTCAAGAAGTCCTTACGACATGGGCTGCAACGCGGTCTGTGCGTTCAAACCTAAAAGTCAGACTTTTGCTGGGGAAGGTGCCCGCGTGTCAGCCTTCGGTGAAAATGGGACACGTGGAGCCGTGGCGAGCCGACGCGAGAAGGACATGAACGACAGAACCACCCAAGGCGGCACCGGCGGTACGGGCGGCCGGGACGGGATCAGGACCTTTCCGTTTCCGGCCGATCTGAGCCTGTCCGGCGTGGGCATGCAGGTCGGCGCGATGGGGGCCGGGCGCACCTGGCACGCGGACGCCCCGCTGGAACGCGTGCATCGCATCGACTTCCACGTCGTGATGCTCTTCCACGAGGGGCCGGTGCGGCACATGATCGACTTCGCGGAGTACGAGGCCCGCGCGGGCGACCTCCTGTGGATCCGGCCCGGCCAGGTGCACCGCTTCTCCAGCACCGACCCCTACCGCGGCACCGTCCTGACCATGCAGCCCGGCTTCCTGCCCCGCGCGACCGTCGAGGCGACCGGCCTCTACCGCTACGACCTGCCCCCGCTGCTGCGGCCCGACACCGACCGGCTGGCCGCGCTGGAACACGCGCTGACCCAGCTGGAGCGCGAGTACGTCGACACGACCACGCTGCCGCTCAGCCTGCGCACCGCGGTGCTGCGGCACTCGCTCACCGCGTTCCTGCTGCGCCTCGCCCACCTCGCGGCGAGTTCCGCCGAGGCGGCCCACGAGCACACGGACACCACGTTCACCCGTTTCCGGGACGCGGTCGAGAAGGACTTCGCCGTCAACCACAGCGTCAGCGCGTACGCCGACGCCCTCGGGTACTCGCGCCGGACCCTGGTGCGCGCGGTGCGGGCCGCCACCGGCGAGACGCCCAAGGGGTTCATCGACAAGCGGGTCGTCCTGGAGGCCAAACGGCTCCTCGCCCACACGGACATGCCGATCGGGCGCGTCGGGGCCGCCGTGGGCTTCCCCGACGCGGCCAACTTCTCGAAGTTCTTCCACCAGCACACCGGGGCGACCCCGGTGGCCTTCCGGACCGAACTGCGCTGAGCGGGACGGACCTGGTGGGTCCGCCCCGCTCGGCCGGGCTGTTCTACGGGTGACTACGGGTGGCCACGGATGGCTGCCCGTCAGCCCGCCTGCCGGTCCACCGGTCAGTGACCGAAGTCGAACCAGTTGACGTTCACGAAGTCCGCGGGCTGGCCGCTGGTGAAGGTCAGATAGACGTCATGGGTTCCGGTCACGGAGCTCATGTTCGCGGGCACGGTCCTCCAGGACTGCCAGCCGCCGGTGTTGGCCAGCGCGAAGCTGGCGACCGGTGTGCTCGTACGGCTGTCGAGGCGCACCTCGACCAGGCCGCTGACGCCGCCCGCCGCGCCGCTCGCGACCCGGCCGCGGAACTGGGTGGCCGCCGAGGAGCCGAAGTTGACTCCCTTGTAGAGCGCGTAGTCGCCGTTCGCGATGGTGCCGATGTCCTGGCCGCCGCCGGTGTCCGTGGTGGTCTCGCTGACGACACCGCTCTGGCTGTCGTAGGACTCGGCCTGGATGGCGCTGTAGGCGTCACGGTTGCCGGTGGGCGGCGGAGTGGTGCCGCCACCGCCGCCGGCCGACTGGAGCACCTGGACGTAGTCGACGACGAGCGGGTGACCGGGCTCCGTGCCGCTGTCGGGGCCGCCGCCGAAGGCGCCGGGGAAGCCGCCGCCCATCGCGACGTTCAGGATGATGAAGTAGCCGTGGTTCGTGGCGTTCGCCCAGGTGGTCGCGTCGACCTGGTTCGCCCTCACCGTGTGGAAGTTGAGGCCGTCGAGGTAGAAGCGGACCTCCTCGGTGCTGGTCGACCTGTCCCACTCCATCGCGTAGGTGTGGAAGCCCGCCTGGCAGGTCGTGCCGGTACAGGGGGTGTTGCCGCCGATGCCGCTGGTCTCGTTGCACGGGCCGCCCGGGTTGGTGCCGCAGTGCATCGTGGCCCACTCGGTGTTGAGGCCCTGGACGTTCTCCATGATGTCCAGCTCGCCGACGGCCGGCCAGTTCTGGTAGTTGCCGCGATAGGGCGCGCCCAGAGCCCAGAAGGCGGGCCAGTAGCCCTTGGCGGCGGCGCCGGTCACGTTCGGCAGCTGCATCCGCGACTCGATGCGCAGCTTGCCCCCGGCGGCGGGCTGGAAGTCGGTGCGCCTGGTCTCGATGCGGCCCGAGGTCCAGTTGCCCGAGGCGTCGCGGCGCGGGGTGATCAGCAGGTTGCCGTTGCCGTCCAGGGCCACGTTGCTGGTGCTGGAGGTCATCGTCTCGACCTCGCCGGTACCGAAGTTGGCCGGTCCGCCGGGGTAGCTGGTGCCCGTCGTGTACTGCCAGTTGGTCGTGTTGACGCCGCTCCCGGCGGTCCCGGTGAAGTCGTCGACGAAGACCTGGGACCAGCCGGCGGGGGGTGTGGGGGCGGACGCGTTGGCGGGGAGGGTGGCCGCGGTCGCGGCGGCCGCCGCCAGGCTCAGCGTGCCGAGCACGGCGATGAGCACGCGCCGGACGGAGCCGCCTCTGGGTGTGCCGGAAGTTTCACTCATGGGTGCCTCTTCGCGTACGGAGTGGGGGTGCGCGGGTGGGAGGGAGCGCTCCCACGACTGTTTGAGAGCGCTCTCAAAAAAGCTGCGCGGCCAATGTGCTCTCTGTCACTCCGGTCGTCAAGAGGTGAAGCCGAGAAAGTCCTTTCGCCGTAAGGGAGTTCACGCCGTGAAGGAAGGAAGAAGGCCCGATGGGCGTGCCACGAAGGGCAGGTGAAGTTCGTCCACCGGGTGCGGCTCTCAAAGAGCGCTGCCGGCCTTCCAGTCGGCCCAGGACAGGTTCCAGCCGTTCAGGCCGTTCGACGCTTCGACGGTCCGCTCGCCCGAGTTCTCGACGACCACCACGTCGCCGAGCATCGAGCTCTCGTAGAACCGGTAGCCCGGCACGGAGCTGTCGTTCGCGCCCTTCGTGTCATGGAGGCCGACGCAGCCGTGGCTGGTGTTGCTGCCGCCGAAGACCGAGGCCGCGGCCCAGTAGTTGCCGTGGATGAAGGTGCCCGAGGTGGTCAGGCGCTGGGCGTGCGGGACGTCCGCGATGTCGTACTCGTCGCCGAGCCCGACCGTCGAGGACTCCATCCGGGTCTCCTCGAACCGCTCGCTGATCACCATGATCCCGGACCACGTGGTGTGGTCCGCGGCGCCGCCGCTGACCGGGTAGCGGGCGAGGGTGCTCCCGTCCCGTTCGACCGTCATGGTCTTCTTCGCGAGGTCGACGGTGCTCACCTGGCGGCGGCCGATGTGGAAGGTGACGTCCTTGGACTGGACGCCGTAGACGCCGTCCGCGCCCTCGACGTCCTTGAGGCGCAGACTCAGCGTGATCTTCGTGCCCGCCGCCCAGTACTCGGCGGGGCGGAAGTCGAGCCGGGTGTTCCCGAACCAGTGACCGACCACCTCGACCGCGGGCTCCGCCGTCACCGTGACGGCCCTTTCCACGGCGGCCCGGTCCTTCACCGCCTGGGTGAAGTTGATCGACACGGGCATGCCGACGCCGGACGTCGAATTCGCCTCGGGCGTGAAATAGCCGGCGAACGTCTCGCCCGGGGACTTCGTGACGAACGTCGCTGTGTGTTCCGCGGCACCCGCCGCTTTCGCCGTGACCGTGTATTTGGTGCCCGAGTACGGATTCCTCGCGGAGGTCCAGCGCGTACGGCCGTCGTCGAAGGATCCGGCCAGAGTGGAACCGTCGTTGCCGGAGACCTCGACCGCCGACAGCGTGCCGTCCGCCACGGAGACCACGACCGGAGCGGTGAAGTCGGCCCTCTTCGTGCCGTCGGCGGGGGAGACGGTGACCGTCGGCGTCCTCACCTGCGTCTTCGCCTTCACCCCGGCCTCGGTGGCACCGGTCGCCGTCGTGTCCTTCCCGTCGGCGGCGCCCGCCGGACCGCCGCACCCGCTCAGCGCGAGGGCCGGTACGGCGGCACCGAAGGCCGCGAGAATTCCGCGCCGTGACCAGGCCGGACGTCCCGGACGCCGGCGCATCCGCCCCGGGTCCCGCGGTGCGGACTCGGGCCGGTTCGATATCTCAGGGACGCCCACGTAACGCCTTTCCTCGGTTCTCTCGCTCACCACCACTGCGGGTGCATCCTGCGTGACTTTCCTGGGTTGATTCTTTGAATCCGGCCGCCCCGGCCTGAGATTCCGGTGAAGACGCGCGGAGAGACGGCCTGAATCCACGGTTGCCGGGCCGACCCGAATTGTGAACAGAGTATGAAGCGCCCTGCCCGATACCTGAGTTCTCCATGAGATCCCCCTTCCGCGAGTTCTTCCGGGAACCCTCTCGGGAGTCCCTCCGGGAGCCCGTTCGGGACTCCGCGGACACAGGAGTGAAGGAGAAGTCCCGCTTGCCGGATCCGCGACAACCCACGCCGGAGGCATCCGTGAATCCAGCCCGTGAGCGGCACGCCGTGGCCATCGTCGGAGTGGGCGCCGCCGGCACCCTCACCGCCGTGCAGCTGTGCGAGACGGCGACCCGCCGCCGTACCCCGCTCGACCTCTTCCTGGTCGACCCCGCCCCCGAAGCCGGGCGGGGCAGCGCCTACGCCACCACCGATCCCCGGCACCGGCTGAACGTGCCCGCGGGCGGAATGAGCTGCTATCCCGACGATCCCGGCCACTTCACCCGATGGCTGTGCCGGCACGGCGAACCCACCGTCAGAGGAACCGACTTCGCCACCCGCTACCGGTACGGCGCCTATCTCGCCGACACCCTGGCCCGGGCGATCGTGCACGCCCACGGCACGGTCGCCGTGCACCGGCTGCGGACCAGGGCCGAGGCCTGCGCCCCCGCCCCGGACGGGGGCCTGGAGCTCCGGCTCGCCGACGGGCACGGCCTGGCGGCCGACAGCGTGGTCCTCGCCACCGGACCGGCCGCCACGACGGGTGCCTGGGCCCCGCCACGGCTCCGTACCTCCGAACGGTTCATCGGCTCGCCCTGGGCGCCCGGCGCCCTCGACGGACCGCTCGCCGAACCGGCCGGCCGCGGGCGGGAGGGCGCGAGCGACGACGTCCTGCTCGTGGGCACCGGACTCACGGCGGTCGACCTCGCGCTCAGCCTCGACCGCCCCGGACGCACCGTGCACGCCCTCTCCCGGACCGGTCTGCTGCCACAGCCGCACGCGCTGACCCCCGCACCGGCGATGGCCGCGCCCGAAGGGCTCGACGCGCCGACCCTGCGCACGCTGCGCCGGGCCGTCTACCGCCACATCGGCCGCGCCGTGCGCGCCCACGGCGACTGGCGCCCCGCGCTCGACAGTCTGCGCCCGCACACCGCGCGCCTGTGGCGCAGCCTCACACCCGAGGAACGCGCCGCCTTCCTGCGGAGCGAGGGCGCGCTCTGGAACACCCACCGGCACCGGATGGCACCGGCGACGGCCGAGTCGCTGGACCGCGCCCGCACGGCCCGGCGCCTGCGGGTGCACACCGGCAGGATCGCCGACGCCGTCCCCCGGCCGGACGGCTCCGAGCTGCTCACCCTCTCCGACGGGCGGCGCGTCACGGCCGGTTGGGTGATCGACTGCACCGGACCGGGGCCGCGCCCCGAAGACCCCCTGTGGCGCTCGCTGTTCGACACGGGTGCCGCCGTGCCCGGTCCGCTCGGCCTGGGCGTCGCGACCCGCGACGGCCGGCTCCTCGACGCCGCGGGAAGGCCCCGGCTCGCGGTGTTCACCCTCGGCGCTCCGCGCCGCGGTGAACTGTGGGAGACCACCGCGATCCCCGAGATCCGCGTCCAGGCCGCGGAGCTGGCCGAGCGGATGCTCGCGCCACTGGCTCCCCGGCGCCGCCCCGCCCGCCGTCGGCCTCTCGACGCGCACGGGCTCCCGCTGTCCACCCACGCCGAGGCGGCCGCCGCCCACCGTACCGGCCTCGAACGGGTCCTCAAGGTCAGGTCCGGCGCCGAGGACGCCTTCGCGCGGGCCGTCGCCCTCGACCCCGGCTTCGCGCTCGGGCACGCGGCCCTCGCCCTGCTCGGCCATGAGTGCGGCGCCGACGTCGACGTACCGCGGGCACTGGCCGACGCGCGGCGCTGCGCGCGGGAGCGGGCCGATCCACGGGAACGCTCCTTCGTCGACGTGGTGACCCACCGCGTGCACGGCGACAGTCCGGACACCGCCGCGCGTGCCCTGCTCGGGCACCTGGCCGCCTATCCCGCCGACGCGCTCGCGCTCGCCGCGGCCGTGCCCACCATCGCCTTCTCCGGCATCAACGACCTCGACAGCGCCTACGCGTTGAGCCTGGTCGAGCGCGCCTCGCCCGCCTACGGCGGCCACTGGTTCCCCGCCTCGCTCCTCGCCTTCCTGCGCCAGGACCAGGGCCGCTACGACGAGGCGGCCGAGCTGGCCGGGCGCGCGCTGGCCGCCGAGCCCGCCTCCGGACACGCCGTGCACGCCCTCGCCCACGTCCATTACGAGTCAGGGGCCCACGAGTTCGGCCGCGACTGGCTGGACGCCTGGGTGTCCGGGCACGGACGGGGTGCCGTCCACCGGGCCCACTTCTCCTGGCACATCGCCCTGCACGAACTGGCCCTGGACGATCCCGCCGCCGTCCGCAGACGCTGGTTCGCCCAGCTCGCGCCCGGCCGGGTGACCGGTGTACGCGCCCTGGTCGACTCGGGGTCGCTGCTGTGGCGGGCCCGGCTCAGCGACAGCTGGCGGGGGCGGGTGCCGGTGGCGGACGTGCTCGACAGCGTCGCCCGCGACATCGTGGAGCGGCCCGCGACCGCCTTCACCGCGCTGCACGCCGCCGTCGCGCTCACCGCCGCCGGTGATCTCGCGGCCCTGCGCCGGCTGCGCGATCACGCGGCCGGCGCCGACCCGGTGCAGCGCGAGGTCGTCGTCCCCCTGTGCGAGGCCCTCGCCGCCCTCGTCGAGGAGCGCTTCCACGAAGCCGCCCGGGGTCTGGACGCGCTGCTGCCGGTCGTCCGCCGCGTCGGCGGGAGCGCGGCCCAACGCGAGGTCGTCGAGGAGACACTGCTGTACGCCCTGGTCGCGGCGGGCCGCTCCGAGGCCGCCCGGCGGCTCCTGGACACCCGCCTCGACCGGAGCCGTTCACCCCGGGACCGCCGTTTGCTGGCCGCGCTGCCCGATTGAGGCAGGGCACGCGTGGTCGGCCCGGCCCGGCGGGGTCGCGGTCGCCCGGTCGCGGGACGGCGACGGCGCCGGGCCGGTTGAAGCGGGCCGGTCCCGCCATCGGTGACGAGGGCCGGTCCCGCCATCGGTGACGGGGGGCCGGACCGCCATCGGCGACGGGGGCCGCACCGCCTCGGTTTCGCTCCTGCCGCCGGGGTGGGGTGGGCAGGGGCGGGCCCGCGGCCCTGACCGCGCCCGCGTCAGACCTGTGGCTCCGTCCGGGCCGTCGGTCGCCAGCCGAGGGCCCGGGAGATCCCGCGGGCCGCCAGCCGCACCGCCGGGATCAACGCCGGTACCTGCGCGTCGGCCTGGGGCACGACGAGCGACACGGCCGCGACGACGGTGCCGTCCGCGCCGCGCACCGGTGCGGCCACCGACAGGGCGTCGTCGGTCACCTGACGAGTGCTCACCGCCACACCCGTACGCCGGACTTCGGCCAGGGTGCGCCGCAGACGGACCGGATCGGTGATGGTGTACGCCGTGTAGGCGGCCAACGGCCCGGCGCAGTAGGCGTCCTGGACCGCGGGCCGCGCGTGCGCGAGCAGCGCGAGCCCGACACCCGTGGCGTGCAGCGGCCAGCGGGCGCCCACCTGGATGCGTACACCGACCGACGAACGCCCGGAGATCCACTCGATGTAGACGACCTCGGCGCCGTCGCGGACCGCCAACTGGACGTTCTCGTGCGTCGCTTCGTACAGGTCCTCCAGGTACGGCAGGGCGGTCTGCCGCAGGGCGAGCCCGCGCGGAGCGAGCGCCGCGACCTCCCAGAGGCGCAGGCCGACGTGGTAGAGCCCGTCCACGTCCCGCTCCAGCGCGCCCCACTCGGCGAGCGCGGCCACGAGCCGGTGGGCGGTCGTGAGGCTGAGGCCGGCCCGGCGGCTGATGTCCGTCAGGGACAGCGCCGTGTGCTCGTGGTCGAAGGCGCCGAGTACGGCGAGGAGGCGGCCGGGAGCGGACAGGGCGGTCATGGGTTCAGTCCGGTGTCCGCGATCCGTCGCAGCGGCGTGTGCGGGGTTCCTCGGCGCCGATACGGACGGGGCCTCGCAGGTGTTCTGCGGCGCGCTGCTGACCTGCGATGGCGGGCTCCCTGGGGCCTGGCCCCGGCCGGGGCGGTCCGGACGTACGGACCCAGCATGCCGTACGGGCCGGGACGTGCCGGGCGGAGTGCCGATCGCCGTCGACGGCACGGTGGAGACCGACGGCGGCGGGAAGCCCGCCGCCGTCCTGCGGAGCGTGTCGCGGTTCCACGAGCGGGACTCGGGGGCCCGGCGGTGCTCCAGGCCCCTCCGCGTCGGCCTCCTACCTGAGCTGGTACGCGTACACGGAGGTCGCGACGCCGCACGTGCCGGGCTGGACCACCGCGGCGCGCAGCGTCCCGCTCGCCGTGTCGTAGTCGACGCCCTCGGCCTCGTACGTCCCGTCCGTGCACAGGCTGCGCTGCGGCAGGGCGAAGAGGCTGGTGACGTGTCCCGTGACCGGCCGACCGTCCACCTTCCGCTCCAGGTCGACCTGGAGCAGCGGCCGGTCCTCGGGGAAGAGCGCGCGCGAACTGTCGTCGGAGGCGCAGAGCAGCCGGGTGTCGTCGACGAAGTCGCACCCCTGGATGTCGCGGACGGGCCTGTCGAGGGTGATCTGGCCGGCCCCCGGCAGGGTGCCGCCGGTGGGCGGGGTCGACGGGTTGAGCAGCGGGGCGGGGAAGACCTGGAGCCGGTTCTGGTCGCCCCACTCGCCGGACACCAGCCACTGGCCGTCGGGCGACACGGTCGCGAAGGAGTTGTTCAGCTTCTCGCCCGGGTCGAGCCGGTGGACGTACTCGAACCGCTTGCCCGCGGGTGTGGTGACGGCGAACATCTTCGAGGTCGCCGTGTCGGGCCCCTGGTAGGCGTCGAACACGGAACCCCGGGCGATGTCCGGGTCACCCACGTGGTTCCAGCCCTTGACGCGCAGGACGAGCGGGATGGAGGCGAGCCCGCGGTGCAGCAGCGAGCCGTCCGCACGGCTCGCCAGCCCCTGTCCACCGCTCAGCGAGTCGACGTACGAAGTGCCGGTCTCGGTCCACACGGGTTCGCCGGCTACCGCGGCCGACGTACTCACGCCGACCGTGAGAGCCCCCAACAGGCAGGCAGTGGATATTAAATGACGCTTCATCAGCAGCCTTCCACATCGACGAACACCGGGTTGGAATAGAACCATGTGTCGACCCACGGGTCACCGTTTCCGGGCACGTGCGGAATCGGGCCGTGCGGGTCGATCGCCGCACCGAGGTATCCGGCGCCGTTCCTGTTGCCGTCGCTGCCGCGCAGCCGGACGTAGAAGGACTCGTCCCCGGCGGTCAGCGGAAAGCGCAGGGTGTACGTCCCCTCGCGGCCGCTCACGTCCACGGTCCGGACGACCTTGGTGTCGGGGGCCCGCCAGGCGTCGCGGTCGGCCGCCGGGCCGCGCACCGCGCCGCGGATCACGTCGACGTGCGCCAACTCCGGCAGGATTCCATGGGCGTTGGGGCGTGAGGCCGTCGTCACGGTGACCGACAGGGTGAGCCGGTCGCCCTTGCGGACGCGGATCCGGCCGCCCAGGGTGACGCCCGCCCCGTGGTCGTGGTCCCGCTTCAGGCGGACGTCGAGTCCGTCCAGCAGATGGCCGTGGTCCAGCCAGACCCGGCCCGCGCGCAGGCCCGCCATCACCGAGCGGTAGCCGTAGCGGGTCACGCCGACATGGGTGCGGCTGAACTGGCCGGGCCAGAAGTCGCCGCCCGGCTGCGGGATGCCGGTGTCGACCGGGTCGGGGACGTGCCCGGTGTTGTCGAAGTTCTGTCCGGGCGCCCAGTCGCCGTTCTTCCAGGTGTCGAAGACGACGCGGTGCACATCGGAGTTGGTGGTGATGGTGAACAGCCGGCCCTCGGCGAGCATCGCGTCCCACATGCCGCCGACCGTGGCCGTCATCCAGTCGAACCCGCCGTACAGGACGTACGCGTCCTCCGGGTAACCGGCGAAGGAGCTCTCCGAGGGCTTGTTGACGTACTCGCCGCGCTGTCGGCCCGAGCCCACCCAGCCGGGGATGCCGCCGCCCTGGGCGCCGGGCGCGCCCTCCATGCCGATCATGATCTCGGGGGCCGCGTCGCGCCAGTTGCGCATCTCGTGCGGGGAGTCGATACCCAGGCGCAACGGGTGGTTGGCGAGGACCAGCACGTCGTCGACGTATCCGGTACGGCGCCGCTCGGCCAGCCACTGGATCGCCTTGACCGCGTGCGCCTCGTTGCGGGCCGTGTCGGGGCTGGTCGGCGAACCCGCCGTGTAGCCCAGCAGCTTTCCGTCGTAGGCGAGTTCGAACTGGGTGAGCAGGTCCACCTCGTGCGGTCCGGGGGCGGCGAAGACGGTGGCGTGCTCGGCGGCCGGGATGTACCACTCCAGACCCTGGAAGATCAGCTGGCGCGGGTTCGCGGCGCGCGCCTCCAGGATCTCCCGGTGCTCCAGCCGGGCGCCGTAGGAGGCGTGCCCGAAGTTGGAGTGCTCGTTGAAGACCATCCAGTCGAGACCGTACTCGGCCCCGGCGCGGGCGAGTCGGGAGAACGTGTACTTCGCGTCGTGGCTGTAGACGGAGTGGATGTGATGGTCGCCCACGAGATAGGCGAGGCGCGGGTCGCTGCCGCCGTAGCCTCTCCGGGACGCCGCCGCGGGCGTGGCGAGCGAGCCGGCCGCGAAGGCCGCCCCGAACAGGCCCGCGCCGCGCAGCAGCCCGCGCCGCGACAGGCCCTGCGGGTCCAGCGCGGCGGGGGAGACGGACGGATCGGCCCAGGCGGGCAGTTGCTGCTCGGTCATGGTCGTGTGGTCCCTAGGTCGGAGGGTCATGGACGACGGGACGGGGAAGGCGCGTTCGACGCGCGGGCGGCGGTGGCCGCATCCGTCGCGCGGTCGCCGTCGTACGCCCGGCGGCGGGGCCTCGCCGTGGCACCGTTGTCGTACGGTCCCGCGCCACCGTGCCCGGACGGTCTTCCGTCGCTCACGCGTCGGAGAATGGCGCGGTCCCAGGACCCCCGGATGAAACCGTCCTGAAGCCCTGGGGTCGACTCGATGGCGCCCAGTGGTCGGCGGGTCCACCCTCGTCGCTGCCCGTCGCGTGCGAGGGGGCGAGTCCGCGGCACGAGGACGCGACGTGGCGGTGACGGACGAGCCCGTGGACGCGATGGCACGCTGATTCCTGGAAGACGTGGGTGAAACAGGCGGTCGTGGCGTACTCCCTCGCCGTGCGGCCTGTGTCCCCGCACGAACTGCGAAGGTGGTACTTGCGTGAGGCTGACGATTCTGGGCGGCGGCGGATTCCGTGTCCCGCTCGTGTACGGGGCACTCCTCGGGGACCGGGCCGAGGGCCGCGTCACCCGGGTCGTGCTGCACGACCTGGACGCGGGACGGCTCTCCGCCGTGGCCCGCGTCCTCGCCGAGCAGGCGGCCGGGGACCCGGACGCACCGGAGGTGACCGTCACCACCGACCTCGACGAGGCCCTGCGCGGCGCCGACTTCGTCTTCTCCGCGATCCGCGTCGGGGGTCTGGAGGGCCGGGCGGCGGACGAGCGTGTCGCCCTCGCCCAGGGCGTCCTCGGCCAGGAGACGGTCGGCGCCGGCGGCATCGCGTACGGCCTGCGCACCGTGCCCGTCGCCGTGGACATCGCGCGACGGGTGGCCCGGCTCGCGCCCGACGCCTGGGTCATCAACTTCACCAACCCGGCCGGACTGGTCACCGAGGCCATGTCCCGCCACCTCGGCGACCGGGTGATCGGCATCTGCGACTCCCCGGTCGGCCTCGGCCGCCGGATCGCCCGGGTCCTCGGCGCGCACCCGGGCGAGGCGTGGATCGACTACGTCGGGCTCAACCACCTCGGCTGGGTGCGCGGTCTGCGCGTCGCGGGCCGCGACGAACTCCCGCGTCTGCTCGCCGACCCCGACCTGCTCGGCTCCTTCGAGGAGGGCCGGCTCTTCGGCCCGCAGTGGCTCCAGTCCCTCGGCGCGGTCCCCAACGAATACCTGCACTACTACTACTTCAACCGGGAGACCGTCCGCGCCTACCAGCGGGCCGAGAAGACGCGCGGCGCGTTTCTGCGCGACCAGCAGGCCGGTTTCTACGAGGAGATGAGGCGCCCCGGCGCGGCGGCCCTGACCGCCTGGGACCGTACCCGGGCGGAGCGCGAGGCGACGTACATGGCCGAGAACCGGGACGCCGCCGGTGCCGGGGAACGCGAGGACGACGACCTCTCCGGCGGCTACGAGAAGGTGGCGCTCGCACTGATGCGGGCCATCGCCCGCGACGAACGGACGACCCTGATCCTCAACGTCCGCAACCGCGGCACGCTGAGCGTCCTCGACGCCGAGGCCGTCATCGAGGTTCCGTGTCTGGTGGACGCCAACGGCGCGCACCCCGTCACCGTCGACCCGCTGCCGGGCCACGCCACCGGACTGGTGTGCGCGGTCAAGGCGGTGGAGCGGGAGGTGCTCTCCGCGGCCGAGTCGGGTTCCCGTACGACCGCGGTGAAGGCCTTCGCCCTGCACCCGCTCGTCGACTCCGTGAACGTGGCACACGCCCTGCTCGACGGCTACACGGCCGTACACCCGGGGCTGGCCTATCTGACATGAGCCCGGTCGGGTCGGAAGCGGCTCACGCGGGTGGTGCCGCCCGGGAAGGGAACGGGGCACACCGGAAGGGAACGGGCCGCCCGGATTCACCGGGCGGCCCGCCGTGTTCGCTTCGTCGCCGTCAGCCCGTGAAGCCGGCCGTGATCGACGTGAACTGCCAGGTGCTCTGGCTGATGCCGGAGCAGTTGCTCACCACACCGCCCCCGGGGCAGGACCGGTCGCGGTTGACCGACCAGTAGGCGAGCCGGGCGATGTGATGGGAGTTGGCCCAGTCACGGATCGAGGTCCAGATCGCCGGGGTCGTGTTCTCCTGCTGGTCGGACAGACCGTTCATGCCGGAGATGCCGATGTGGGAGTAGGCCGTGGCGTCGTCCCAGCCGAAGGTCGACTTCAGCTTGGTCTTCAGCCCCTCGGTGGCGTTGACCGTGTTGCCGTACATGTCGGAGCCGCCGCCGAAGTCGAACGGCATGATGGTGAAGACGTCGATGTTCGCGTTCAGGGACTGCGCCTGTTCGATGAGCCGGTTGCCGTAGTAGGTCGGTCCGGTCGTCGAGGTGCCGAAGGTGATGATCGTCTTCAGGCCGGGGTTGTTGGCCTTGACGGTCTTCAGCGCGGTCAGGATCCTCGCCTGGACGGCCTCGTTCTCGAACTCGTCGGTGTTCTCGATGTCCATGTCGATGGCCTTGAGGCCGTAGGCGTCGATCACCTTCTGCAGGGCGCCGGCGAGCGCGCTCGCCGAGGAGCAGTTGGCGCCGAGCTTGCTGCCCTGCCAGCCGCCGAACGACGGGACGATGTCACCGCCCGCGGAACGGATCTGGTTGATCGCCGTCTGGTCGACACCGCCGGTCAGCGCACGGCTGCCGTCCCAGGCCGGGTTGCAGCCACCGGAGTCGAGCACGAACGCCATCGTGAACCACTTGATCCCGGTCGCGTTCATCACCGTGGTCGGGTTCGGGGGATCGCCCCAGCCCTCGTAGAGATAGGGAGCGGCCTGCTTGAAGCCGGTGCCGCCCCCGCCGCCCGCGCTCGTGGTGACACTCACGGAGTTGGAGGCTCCGGAGGTGTTCCCGGCCGCGTCACGCGCCTTGACGGTGAACGAGTAGGCGGTGCTCGCGGACAGTCCGCTGACGGTGCCGCTCGTGCCCGACACGCTGAGCACCTTGCTGGAGCCGCTGTAGACGTCGTACGCGGTGACGCCGACGTTGTCGCTCGACGCGTTCCACGACAGCGAGACGCTGGAGGACGTCTTGCCGGTGGACGTCAGGTTGGTGGGCGCGGTCGGCGCCTGGGTGTCGCTGCCACCGCCGCCGGGACCGTCGAGGCTGACGTCGTCGGCGTAGTAGGTGCCCTGCGCGTACCAGCCGTGGAGGTAGATCTTGGCGCTGGTCTGCGAGGCGCCGGTGGTGAAGGACACGGCGAGCCGGCTGTACGCCGACGGGGACGTCGTCCAGGTCGAGGCGCCGCCGTCCACACCGAGGTAGACATAGCTGCCGCGCACCCAGCCGGAGAGGCTGTACGTCGTGTTCGGCTGGACCGCGACGGTCTGGGTGCACTGCGCGGTGTCGCTCGAACTAGCCGCCCCCGCAAGGGCTTTGGAGCCACCGTGCACGGGGCTGGAGACGATCGACCCCAGGTTGCCGGAGCAGGACCAGGGGGAGAGGCCGCCGGTCTCGAATCCGGGGTTGGACAGGACGTTGGCCGCCTCGGCCGTACCCGGAAGGGCGACCGTGCCGGCGAGGGCCAGCGCGGCCGTGCCCAGCAGGGCGAGGAAACGATGTCTGGAACGTCTGAGCATGGTCATGCGCACGCGATCTCCCTGGGGATATGGGGGTGTTCGGGAGTGCAGAGAGGTGCGCAACCAAGTTGGTATGGACCAATCCCGCTGTCAAGACACTGCGCGGGAATTGGTCCAGACCGGTAAAGGGGGGTGGGGAGTCGGGAGCTGTGGGCGCTGACCCTAGGCGGGCGCGATCGCGGCCGTGGCGGCCGTGGTGGCCTGGGCGGGAACGGCGGAGGCGGTCGCCTCGGCCGGGGCGGACTGCGCGGACGCCGGCTCCGTGGCCTGCGCCGGCATCGCGGACAGGGTGGGCGCGCCCGGGTCGGGCCGCTGCGCGGGCAGCGGTACCGGACGTACCGGGCGCGGCCCCGCGACCACCGTGTAGTCCGGTCCGAGGAACGGCGGGACCAGCTCGCCCGGCTCCTCGCCCAGCGCCAACTGCACAGCGGCCCAAGGGGCGTTGACCCCGCACTGGGCGATCTGGTGCAGCCCGCCCGCCGGACGGGTGTTCACGTCCATCAGCACCGGCTCGTCGCCGTACATGCGGAACTGGATGTTGGACAGGTAGTGCAGCCCGAACGCCTCGGCGAGCAGCCGGGCGGGCCCGGTCCACGCGTCGTCGAGCGTGAATCCGCGGCGCCGGCCGTTCTTCGTGCGCCCGATGGCCATACGGACCCGGCCGTCCGGCCCGGTGAGGCAGTCCACCGACACCTCCGGCTGTCCGAGGTGCGGCATCACCAGCCAGTCGACGGGCTCCTCGGCCGTGCGCAGCGCCTCCACCACCAGGTCCAGAGGCACGTACGCGCTCGGGAAGCCGTTGAGGTGCATGAGCGAGAACGGGGAACGGGTGATCATCCGGAAGCCCACCCCGCCCGCGCCCGCCGCCGGCTTGAAGCAGGCCCGCTCGCCCGCGGCCTCCAACTCCTCGACCGCCGCGACCAGTTCCTCCGCCGTACGGACCCGCCACCACGGGGGAACGGGAATACCCACGGCCTCCACGGCCTGGTACGCGACGGCCTTGTCGTGGAAGACCGCGACCGCCTCCGCGGGCGGGGCCAGCAGCGCCGTACCGAGCGCCGCGAACTCGGCGCGCTGCGCCACGATCGCGTCCTGGTGCAGGACCGGAACGAACACGTCGATGGAACGGCGGGCGCACATGTCGAGGGCGTACTCGACGTAGGCGCGCGGCGACAGGCCCTCGGGCTCCGGCTCGGCGGTGTCGGCGGCGGCCAGGACGGGGGAGTCGGCGTCGCCGTGGGTGGCGTGGATCTCGACCGCGCGGTGCTGCGGGTTATTTCGCAGCTGGTCCATGAAGAACACGTTCTCCGCGTACGTGCGGTTGAGCCAGACGCGTACGCGAGAGCCCATGCAAGCCACCATTCAGGGTTCGCGGGCACGGCGGAGCGGGCCGGGCCCGGCCAGGGGTAGGGGAGGTACACCGAGCCGTCGCACGCCGAAGGAGATTCGAGCGGTGGTGTTGGGGCGATCATAAGGGTCGCGGGACCCTGATGCTGCTACAGGGATGTTACGGATTCGGCTGCCTGCCCGACCGGGCCTCCTTGTCCCTCGGCGGGAGCGTGTGCTGTTGTGTTGGCATTCGCTTTCTACGGGGGTGGCGCGTGCGGCCGACAGACGGCGATGCCGGAAACCTGCTGGCCATCAGCGACCTGCACATCGGCTACCCCGAGAACCGCGCCCTGGTCGAGAACATGCGTCCCGGGACGGACCAGGACTGGCTCCTGGTGGCCGGTGACATCGGGGAGATCGTCGAGGACATCCGGTGGACCCTCCGGACGCTGGCCGACCGCTTCCGCAAGGTCGTCTGGGTGCCGGGCAACCATGAGCTGTGGACCCATCCCAAGGATCCGGTCCAGCTCCGCGGAGTGGCCCGCTACGAGCATCTGGTCGCCCTGTGCAGGGAGTTGGGAGTCGTCACCCCCGAGGACCCCTACCCCGTCTGGAACGGACCGGGTGGCCCCGTCGTCGTCGCGCCGCTCTTCCTGCTCTACGACTACTCCTTCCTGCCGCAGGGCTGTGCCACCAAGGCGGAGGGGCTCGCGTACGCCCAGGGGACGGGCATCGTGTGCACGGACGAGTACCTGCTGCACCCGGACCCGTATCCGAGCCGCGAGGAGTGGTGCCGGGCCCGGGTGGCCGAGACCGGGCGCAGACTCGCCGAGATCCCCGAGGGGCTGCCGGTCGTCCCGGTCAACCACTACCCCCTGGACCGTCACCCGATGGACGTCCTGTGGCACCCCGAGTTCGCCATGTGGTGCGGCACGGCGGCGACCGCCGACTGGCACCGCAGGTTCCGTGTCGAGACCATGGTGTACGGGCATCTGCACATCCCCCGGACCACCTGGCACGAGGGCGTCCGGTTCGAAGAGGTGTCGGTGGGTTATCCGCGAGAATGGCGTAAGCGACCGGGTCCGCCGGGCACGCTGCGCCGCATTCTGCCGATGGAGGTCAAAACCGGTGATGGAGGAGCTGCTTCCGGAGTCGGTGGTGGCCGTGGAGAGCCACGGTGACGATCCGGCCGGGGACGCGAGTCTGTACCCCGAGGAACTGGCGGTCCTGACCCGGGCCGTGGACAAGCGGCGCCGCGAGTTCGCCGCCGTGCGCGTCTGTGCCCGGCGCGCCATGGAGAAGCTGGGTGTGGCCCCGGGGCCCGTGCTGCCGGGCGAGCGCGGGGCCCCGCGGTGGCCGGCGGGCGTCATCGGCAGCATGACCCACTGCGAGGGCTACGGCGCGGCCGCGCTCGCCCACGCCGGCGATCTCGCCTCCCTCGGCATCGACGCCGAACCCCATCTGGCACTCCCCGACGACGTCCTGGACGCCGTCGCGCTGCCCGGTGAGACGGACCGTCTGAACCGGCTCGGCGCCCGGGTGCCCGCCGTCCACTGGGACCGGCTGCTGTTCAGCGCCAAGGAGTCGGTCTACAAGGCGTGGTTCCCGCTCACCGGCGAGTGGCTCGACTTCTCCGGGGCGGACATCGACATCTCCCTCGACCGGGCGCCCGTCACGGACGGCCTCTCGGGAGACCTGAGGGCCCGACTCCTCGTCCCGGGGCCCGTGGTGGACGGACTTGCCGTCCAGACCTTCACCGGCCGCTGGACGGTCCGGGGCGGCCTGGTCGCGACGGCGGTCACGGTCCCGCACACGGGGCCGGGCCCGGTGCCGGGGTCCGGCGCCTGACCGTACGTCGCCACCCCGGCACGGGTCCCGGCGCCGACCGCGCGCGGTCAGCCCGGTTCCGGGCACCAGGCGTGCAGCAGTTCGAAGAACGCGTCCTCGTTGCCCGCGAGGCCCGCCGCCTTCAGAGCCCGTTCCGTCTCGGCGAGCACGACGGGCGGGACCATGGGCGGCCGGCTCTTGTCCGGCGGGCCGTCGAAAGCCGCTCGTACCGTCTGGAGGAGGCGGAGGTAGGCCTGCACGGCGGCGCGTTCGTGGTCGGTCAGTACGGCGGTCGGCATCGGACGGCTCTCCCTGGTCGGCTTGTCGTGACACTGGTCCTGAACCCAGCTTGCCGTCCGCCACTGACAATCCGGTTTCGGCCCCTGGAGGTTCGCCCGCTTAGCGGAGGCGAAACCTCACGGAAACCCCTGGTGGAACAGGGCCCCTACGCTGGAGGGGAGAGCGGGGCCGCCCACCGGACGGCCTCGCAGGCCGCCGGCCGGCGGCTCGGGAGCCGCCTTAGCGGTGGCCTGGGAACGGGAGGTTCGCCCGTGGTCGACGTACAGCCCCGGCAGCCGCGGCGCACCGCGCGGCTGCGTTCGGTCGGTGACGGAGAACTGCGTCTGCGGCACCGCCTCGTGCACGGCTATCGGCGCGCCTACCGGATGGCGGGGCAGGGCCCGGTGCTCGTCCTGATCCACGGCATAGGCGACTCCTCGGCGACCTGGGCGGAGCTGATCCCCGACCTCGCCCGCACCCACACCGTGATCGCGCCCGACCTGCTCGGCCACGGCGCGTCCGACAAACCGCGCGCCGACTACTCGGTGGCCGCCTACGCCAACGGCGTACGCGATCTGCTCGCCACGCTCGACATCGAGTCCGCCACCCTGGTCGGGCATTCGCTGGGCGGGGGAGTGGCGATGCAGTTCGCCTACCAGTTCCCCGAGCGCACCGAGCGGCTGATCCTGGTCGGCGCGGGCGGTGTCGGCGGCGAGGTCAACCCCGTCCTGCGTGCCGTGTCGCTGCCGGGAGCCCATCTGCTGCTCTCCGCGCTGCGGCTGCCCGGCATGCGGCTGAACGTGGGTCTGTTCCTGCGTCTGATGCGTCTGCTCGACGCCGATCTGGCCCAGGACGCCCCGTCGTTGCTGAACCTCGTGGACGCGCTGCCCGACGCGACCTCCCGCAGCGCGTTCATCCGCACCCTGCGGGCCGTGGTCGACTGGCGCGGCCAGGCGGTCACCATGCTCGACCGCTGCTATCTCACCGAGGGCATGCCCACCATGCTGCTCTGGGGGGACCGGGACAGCGTGGTACCGGTGCGGCACGCCCACGGAGCGCACGCGGCCATGCCGGGCAGCCGCCTGGAGATCTTCGAGGGAGCGGGCCACTTCCCGTTCCACAGCGATCCGGCGCGCTTCCTCGCCCTGGTCGAGGAGTTCACGGCCACCACCGGTCCGGCCGACTGGAGCCGCGAGCACTGGCGGGAGCTGCTGCGTGCCGGGCGCCCGGGTACGGCGGCGGGGCAGCCGGACACCGTCCGCAACCGCGAGGTGGAGCGGGACCTGCGCGAGGCGAGCGAACGCAGCGCGACCTGAGGACCGGACGGGGGACCGTGGGCGGGGTCAGCCGGTTCGTTCGCGGGTGTCGTGCTCGGGCCCGGTCGCCGTCCGGCCCCGGACGGCCGCGACGACCGGCGAGTGGCGCAGCGCGTTCGACATGCGCACGAGGTCACGCCGCCCGTCGGTGTGCGCGAACGTGGATCCGGTCGCGGGCGGCGCCTCCGCGGTCTCGGCCGAGCTGATGACACGGCCCTCCGGGTCCGCGGCCCTGGCCCGCACCGCCACGGTCACCATCGCCGCGTCCGCCTCGGCATGCGCCTCGGCGGCGGAGGAGCCCGCCGCGACCGCGGCTCCGTACGCCCGGGAGCGCACCTCGGAGTCGAAGTAGGGGTAGAGGCTCAGCATGCCGTCGTGGATGTCGGACTCCCGCTGGGTGACCTGGAGTTCGGCGGGCGACCACCAGGACATCCGCACCGCGCGGTCCTCCGGCACGGAGACCGGTTTCAGTTCGCGCCACAACGGGCCGAGCCGGCGATAGGTCGACCAGGTGTTCCAGCTGTCCTCGATACGCCGCCAGGCGAGGGGGAGGCAGAAGCCGACGGCGGTGATCTGGGCCCCGGCCGAGGCGAGCAGGGGGGCCACATTGGTGCTGAGGCCGTCCAGGTCCGTGTCGTTCCAGCGGGCGACCACCGCGGTGAACTTGGCCGCCGAGTAAGGGATGTTGCACAGTGACCCGAAGGCGATGATCACCAGCCCGGCGCGCAGCCGGCCGCGGACCTGGATCGCCCAGCGCCAGCACATGATGTTCATCGCGACACCGGCGACCGTGAGCGACGCCAGATACAGGACGATCATCTCGCGGATGAACGGGGTGTTGGCGTAGTACGTGTCGAGGTCGCGCAGCCGTTCGACGGAGGCGTCCCCGAGGACGAACAGGACGATCAGTGCCAGGCCGACCACGGTGTAGCCGAGGGTCCAGCGGAGGGAGAGCCGCCGGGTCACCTCGGGCGGTCCGCCGCGCCAGTTGATGATCAGCACCAGGCACGAGGCGCTGTAGGCGCTCAGCAGGCAGTAGACGAGGGGGGCCGAGACGTTGGGTATCCCGGTGACGTCGTTGACCGCGGCGATGGTCGGCGGGGCCGCGAAGAGGAACACCAGGCCCGCGAGGGCGAGGAGTACGCCGACGGAACGCAGCAGCGGGTCGCGCCAGCCGCGCAGGAGTGAGGGCCCTTTGAACGCGATCGCCGCGCCCATGGCGACGGCCGGGATGTAGTAGCTCGATCCGTCCATGCCCCGGGACCTTCAGCCTCGCGGCCCGCGACAGCCCAGGGAGGCCTCGATGCGGCCGGCCAGACCGTGCCGCTGCACCGGGCCGCGCAGTGAGGAACCGGCCAGCCAGGTACGGCACTTGCTGGCGAGCAGAAGACCGAAGCTCTCGGCCTCCTGTTCGTCGGCGAGGTCGAAGCGGGTGCGTGCCGCCACTTTCAGGACGGTGGCCTGGAGGTCGGCCCCGTCGCCGAGTAAGCGCGCCGCGACGGCCGTGCCGTCGACGTGATGGCTGCAGTGTCCGGCCTTCATGTGCCACAGCTCGTGGCCGAGGATGACCAACTGGTGGTCGGGCGCCGTGCGTTCCTCGATGACGACCAGGTCCTGTTCGGCCATGTCGAGCCACAGTCCGCTGGCGGTGCCGGGCGGGAACGCGGCCGTACGGAACTGGACGGGACGGCCGCGGCGCCGGCTCATCGCGCCGCACAGCGCGGTGTAGAGGTCGGTGGGGGCCGCCGGCGCGGGGAGCGAGAGCTCCGAGACCAGCTCGCCGCACAGGCGGCGCATTTCCCTTCCGATGCCCACTGATCTCCCCCGGCTCACGACTCTGGCCGTTTGACGCTCTCCAGGAGCATGTCCAGCCATTCCGCGACCTTGTCCCGGTGCTGGTCGGTGGGCAACTGCGCGGCCCGCCAGGCGATTCCGCGGACGCCGTGGTCCAGGAGCAGCCGTTCGAGCGGATCGTGGGCGACGGAGACCGCGGCGCGTTCGCGGTCGGCGAGCCGTTGCAGGAGCTCCTGTTCCGACCGCTGGAGGGCGCCCACGAGTGCTTCGGAGTCCTCGGCCGTGAGGAATCCGGCGTGCACCCGGAAGAAGCGCTGGATCGCGTCGCAGTGCTCCATGGTGGGGCGCCGGTCGCCGTTGATGAGGGCGCCCGCCTGCTGGCGCGACATACCGGCGCCGTCCGCTATCTCCTGCTGCGTGTAGCGGCGGCCGTTGGGCTTGAGCCGGGTGCGGCGCAGCAGGTCGAGGCGTTGCAGGAAGCGTGCCTGAAGGTCGGGTTCGCCGGCGGGGCGGCCGTTCAGCAGGGCCTTCGCCACGGGTTCGGGGACACCGGACTCGGCCGACAGCCGCCGGATGTCGAAGACTTCGGCGTGCGGCACGCCGAGCCGGTCGGCGAGTGCGGTGACCCTGGCCACGACGGCCTGCAGCAGAACCGTCGCCGTGGCGCACGGAACCTCGAAGCCATCCGTCACCGACAGATCTCCTACGTCTCTCTCAGGTGGCTCTCACGAAGTTCGGGAACCATGTGGACACGAGGGTCAGGAACCATCCCGACGGCAAAGCCGGGGACCAACCGGAGCCTAGCCGCTCGCTCGAACTCACATCCAGGTCTCGCCACAACTGTGGCGAGATTCAGCCGTCAACAAGCGCCAAATGCCACGATAGTTGACACGCCTGTCCCCGGGGCAGCAGGATCGGGGCGCCGCGTGAAGGCCGCAGAGGCAAGAGGGGTGACCTCCCGATGGCGTACCAGGCAGGAAGGCAGCGGTCCCAGCCGCGACCTGTCCCCGAGAGTCTCGAAGCGCAGGCGTACCTCCAGGACTACGCCACGCTCCTCGAAGCCGTGCCCTTCCCCTCCTTCGTCTTCGACGACCGCTGGGACGTCGTGCTGTCCAACGTCGCCTTCGAGACACTTTTCGACGGCGTCGGCGCGCATCCGACCGCCATGCCGGGCGACAACTTCCTGCGCTTCGTCCTGTTTCATCCGGACGCGGGATCGATTCTCGGTGAGCACGAGTCGAGTTGGTGTCTGCCGATGCTCGCGCACTTCGCCGCAGCGGTGGAGCGCAACGGCCAGGACCGCGGGCTCCAGGCGATCCGCCGGGACATCGCGCAGGACCCGATCATGGACGCCGCCTATCGGCACGGCCTGCCGCACTGGATCGAGGCGGTCGGCCCGCGCGGGGTCGAGCACGACGGAGCCGTGCGCCCGCTGGTCCACCCCGACCCCCGCTGGGGCAGCACGGACTGCCGGATCGTCGACGAGACTCCCAAGGCCCTTCAGGGCATGGGCTATTCGCGGATGACCCTGGTGCTGCGCGAGGCGGTCCGGCCGGTCACCGGCGGACCGCGCAGAGCACGCAGGACGCGCAACGGCGCGGCGGAGCTTCGCGCGGTGTGACGCGCGTAGTCGCAGGGCGTCCGCACCGGCGCGAATCGCCCGGACGGCGCACGTGCGGGGCGCGCGGGTGGCTCGGGACGGTGCCCGTTCAGCCGGCCGGCGTCACGAGGACGAGCGGCACGCTGTCGCAGGGCACGAGCCGCAGGTCCCCGTGGCGCGTGCTCCGGGCCGACGCCAGCACGGCCGCGAAGTCCGGTCCCCTGGTGAGCGATCCGGCCAGATGGGCGGGGTCCGCGGACGCGGCCACCCGGCCCCGCGCGTTCACCAGGTAGGCGGCCCCGGGCAGCCGTTGCAGGAGAGGGACGACCTCGGCCTCGAAGTGCCGCAGATACACGTCGGCCGCGGCGACCCCCACGAACCGGCCCTCCACGTGGACCGGCGCGGACAGGGTCAGGCTGTACTCGTCGGAGCAGAGGTAGTCGACGTAGGGCCCGGCGACCGCGCGCCGCCCCGTGTCGCGGGGGAGGGCGAACCAGTCCCAGTGCGTGTAGTCCGAGTACGCGGAGCGCGCCGGATCGAGGTCGAGCAGCAGCGGCCGTACGCCACCGCCGGAGTCCTGCTGCCACCATTCCAGCCACGCCGGTACGTCACCGAGCAGCCCCGGCGCCGCCACGAAACCGGTGCCCGACACCAACTCCTGGCGGGTGAGCCGCAGATGCAGTCCCGGACGCAGGGCCGCCAGATGCACCGTCGCGGGGCGGCGGCCCTCGGCGGCGAGGCGGGTGAGCAGCGCGGCAGCCTGGTCCCGGGTCTCGGCGACCGCGTCGAAGACGGCCTCCAGGGTGCCGCGGACCCGCGCGGCCACGGCCGCCTCGGGAGCGTCAAGCGTCGCCGTCGCGCCGGCCCGGCCGGGGCTCCTGCTCATGGGTGCCCTCCAGGGGACGCCTGCCTGAAGCGGCACGCGGCATCGAGAGGCGCAGGGTGATGAGCCGCGCCGTCGAGTCCACCACGCACCGCTCGGCCAGTGCTCTGGCCGCATCGTGGGCCCCATCTTGCACGGCCGAGATTACGGAGCGGTGACGGTCTGCGACTTCTTCACGATATTCGTCGTCCCCGAGCACGAGGCACAGCAGCGCGCCCACCTCCGTCTGCAGCACGACCTGTTCACGGGTCAGCCGGGCGGACTGCGCCGCCGCGGCGAGCTCGACGTGGAAGCGGCCGTAGACACGGCTGCGGGCGGCGGCGTCCTCGGCGGACGACAGGTCGTCCAGGGTGCGCCACAGCGCCTTGAGGTCGTCCGGTTCCGTGCGCTGCGCCGCGAGCCGGGCAGCCGCTCCGGACACGGCCGCCCAGTGGTCGCCCAGGTCCCGCAGTTCCTCGGTGCTCCATTCGGCGAGCCTGGCCAGCAGCCTTTCCTGGCCCGGTACTTCGGGCAGCGACACGAAGCTGCCGCCGCCGCGCCCGCGCCGCGTGGTGACCAGTCCCTGCTGGCGCAGGGCCATCAGGGCCTCGCGCAGGGTGACCGTGGACACGCCGAGCTGTCCGGCCAGCTCCATCTCCCCCGGCAACTGCTCGCCGTCGGCGAGCAGCCCGAGTTCGATGGCGTCGCCGATCCGGTGTACGACCGTCTCGACGCGCGCGCGGTTGTCCACGGGAGTGAAGACGGCTCTGCGGACGCCGTCGCCCCTGTGTTGCTTCACGGTCACCACCTTGTGCGTTGACTCAACCTTTACTCTAAAGGGGTCTTGAAGTTTGAACTATGGCTTCATATCTTTCCGGTCAGTGTTGCAAACGTACCTCTGCACCAGAAAGGTTCCCCGCCCATGGAGGCAAAGGCGATCCGGCTCCAGGGCCTGCGAAAGGCGTTCGGTGACACGACCGCCGTGTCCGGAGTCGATCTGGAGATAGCCGACGGCGAGTTCTTCTCGATGCTCGGTCCGTCCGGCTCGGGCAAGACGACCGTGCTGCGGATGATCGCCGGATTCGAGAGCCCGACCGAGGGCCGGATCGAACTGGCGGGCCAGGAGGTCACGGGCCTCGCCCCCTTCGAACGGGACGTGCACACCGTCTTCCAGGACTACGCCCTGTTCCCGCACATGACCGTCGAGGAGAACGTCGCCTACGGCCTCAAGGTCCGCAAGGTGCCCAAGGCGGAGCGCCTGGTCCGGGCACGCAAGGCGCTCGCCGACGTACGCCTGGAAGGGTTCGGCGGGCGCCGCCCCGCCCAGCTCTCCGGGGGCCAGCGCCAGCGCGTCGCCCTGGCCAGGGCACTGGTCGGCCGCCCCCGTGTCCTGCTGCTCGACGAACCCCTCGGCGCCCTCGACCTCAAGCTGCGCGAGCAGATGCAGGTCGAACTCAAGGCGATCCAGCGCGAGGTCGGCATCACCTTCGTGTTCGTCACCCACGACCAGGAGGAGGCCCTGACGATGAGCGACCGCGTCGCCGTCTTCAACCAGGGCCGCGTCGAACAGGTCGGCACCCCCGCCGAGATCTACGAACGCCCCGCCACCGCGTTCGTCGCGGGCTTCGTCGGCACCTCCAACCTGCTCGACGGCCGGTCGGCGCAGCAGGTCGTCGGCGCCCCGGGCACGTACAGCATCCGGCCGGAGAAGATCCGGGTCCTCACGGAGGCGGCCGAGCCCGGCACGGTCACGGAACCGGACCACTCCACGGCCACCGGAACCGTCGCCGAGGTCGTCTACCTGGGCGACGCCACCCGCTTCCTGGTGGACCTCGACGCGGGCGGCCGCCTCACCGCGCTCCAGCAGAACCTGGAGACCTCCTCCGAGGACGTCGCCGCCCTGCGCGGCACCCGGGTCCGGCTCCGGTGGCACCGCCGCCACGCCTTCCAGGTCCCCGACCCCAGCTGACTTCCACGCTCATTCCCCCGTCACGTATGGAGTACGCCGTGCGCCTCACCCCAACCCTCAAGGCCGCCGCCGCTGTCGCGGTGCTCCTCGCGGCCACCGCCTGCGGATCGTCCGGTACGGGCTCCTCCGCGTCCACCGGCTTCAACCCGCCCGACCTCAAGGCGCAGTCGAAGCTCGGCAAGACCGAGGGCCAGGTCAACCTGATCGCCTGGGCCGGCTATGTCGAGGACGGTTCCAACGACCCCGAAACCGACTGGGTCAGCGACTTCGAGAAGCAGACCGGCTGCCAGGTCAGCTCCAAGGTGGCCGCCAGCTCCGACGAGATGGTCAAGCTGATGAAGACCGGGCAGTACGACGCGGTCTCCGCGTCCGGAGACGCCTCCCTGCGCCTCATCGCCTCGGGCGACGCGGCCCCGGTCAACACCGGTCTCGTACCGAACTACAAGGACGTCTTCAGCGGCCTGAAGAAGGGCGCCTGGAACTCCGTCGACGGCCGGATGTACGGCATCCCGCACGGCCGGGGCGCCAACCTCCTGATGTACAACACCGAGAAGGTCACCCCCGCCCCCACCTCATGGTCCGCGGTCTTCGACGACGCCTCGGCGAACAAGGGCCACGTCACCGCGTACGACTCGCCGATCTACATCGCCGACGCGGCGCTCTATCTGAAGTCGGCCAGGCCCGAGCTGAAGATCAAGGACCCCTACGCCCTCGACCAGAAGCAGTTCGACGCGGCCGTCGCCCTGCTGAAGAAGCAGAACGCGAACGTGGGGGAGTACTGGAGCGACTACCTCAAGGAGATCTCCGCCTTCAAGAGCGGCGACTCCGTGGTCGGCACCACCTGGCAGGTCATCGCCAACCTCACGGCCGGCGAGGGCGCCAAGATCAAGGCCGTCGTGCCCGAGGAGGGTTCCACGGGCTGGTCCGACACCTGGATGGTCTCCGCCGAGGCCAAGCACCCCAACTGCGCCTACAAGTGGATGGACTGGATCATCTCGCCGAAGGTGAACGCCCAGGTCGCCGAGTACTTCGGTGAGGCGCCCGCCAACGCCCAGGCGTGCGGGTACACCAGCGACAAGTCCTTCTGCGACACCTTCCACGCCACGGACGAGAGCTACTGGAAGAACATCGCGTTCTGGAACACGCCCATCGAGCAGTGCCTCGACGGCCGCACCGACGTCAAGTGCGTCCCGTACGCGAAGTGGGTCCAGGCCTGGACCGAGATCAAGGGCTGACCGAGCGATGACCACCACCGCGCAGGCCGCCGGACGCTCCCCCGTCCGGCGGCTCGCCGGGACCCTGCACCGGCGCCCCCGGCTGCGGCTGTCCCTGCTGCTGACCGCACCCCTGCTCTGGCTGGCGGTGCTCTATCTCGGCTCGCTGGCCGTGCTGTTCGTCTCGGCGTTCTGGACGACGAACTCCTTCACCTCCGAGGTCGTGAAGGTCTGGTCGGCCGACAACTTCCATCAGCTGTTCACCCTGCCCGTGTACCGGCAGGTGATCCTGCGCAGCATCGGCGTCGCCCTCGCGGTCACCGTCCTGTGCGCGGTGATCGCCTTCCCGGTCGCCTTCTACACCGCGCGCATCGCCAAGCCCGCCCGGCGCCCGCTGCTCGTCGTCGCCATCCTCACGCCGCTGTGGGCCAGTTACCTCGTCAAGGTGTACGCCTGGCGGCTGATCCTCTCCCAAGACGGCCTCGCCGACTGGATGCTGAAGCCCCTCGGACTGAGCGGACCCGGGTACGGCCAGGTCGCGGCGATCATCGCGCTCACCTACCTCTGGCTGCCGTACATGATCCTGCCGATCCACACCGCGCTGGAGCAGCTCCCCGCCAACCTGCTCGACGCGTCGGCGGACCTGGGCGCCGGGGCCGCCCGCACCTTCCGGTCGGTGGTGCTGCCGATGGTCCTGCCGTCCGTGGCCGCCGGCTCGGTCTTCACCTTCTCGCTCAGCCTCGGCGACTACATCACCGTGCAGATCGTCGGCGGCAAGACCCAGCTCATCGGCAACGTCGTCTACTCCAACATCGAACTGAACCTGCCCATGGCCGCCGCGCTCGGCACGGTCCCCGTCGTGGTCATCGTGGTGTACCTCCTCGCGATGCGCCGCACCGGTGCCCTGAGCAGTCTCTGAGGAGCCCGCTGTGCAACTCTCCCGTCCCGCGCGCATCGCGCTGCGCGTCGCCGCCGGGCTCGGCTTCGCGTTCATCTACGTGCCCCTCGCCCTCGTCCTGGTCAACTCCTTCAACCGGGACCGCAGCGCGAGCTGGCCGCCGTCCGGGCTCACCTTCCACTGGTGGTCGGTCGCCTGGGAGAACGAGGGGGCCCGCTCGGCGCTGTGGGTCTCGGTCAAGGCGGGCCTCGGGGCCACGGCCATCGCGCTGGTCCTGGGCACGCTGATCGCCTTCGCGGTCGCCCGGCACCGCTTCTTCGGCCGGGACGCGATCTCCTTCGTGGTCGTCCTGCCGATCGCGCTGCCCGGCATCGTCACGGGCATCGCCCTCAACTCGGCGTTCAGCACGGTGCTCGAACCGCTCGGCGTCGGACTCGGCATGTTCACCGTGATCGTCGGTCACGCGACCTTCTGCATCGTCGTCGTCTTCAACAACGTGGTCGCGCGGCTGCGCCGTACGTCCGGCACGTACGAGGAGGCCGCGATGGACCTGGGCGCGGACACCTTCAGGGCCTTCGTGGACGTGACCTTCCCGCTGGTGCGCTCGTCGCTGCTGGCCGGCGGACTGCTCGCCTTCGCGCTGTCCTTCGACGAGATCGTCGTGACGACGTTCACGGCCGGGCCCGGCATCGAGACCCTGCCGATCTGGATCTTCAACAACATGACCCGGCCCCAGCAGGCCCCGGTCGTGAACGTCGTGGCGGCCGTGCTCGTCCTGCTCTCCGTGATCCCGATCTACGCGGCCCAGCGGCTGTCCGCGGACACGGCCACCGAGAGCCGGATCTGACCGGGCCGACGAACTGCCTTTGCCGGGAACCCGGTCCACGCCGGTGGGGGGGGGGGGGGGGGGGGGGGGGGGGGGGGGGGGGGGGGCGGCCCCGCGCGCCCCCCCCCCCCCCCCCCCCCACCGGCAGGTCGAAGGGCGGGTTCTCAGCGCTTGGTCGTGCTGTTGAACAGCGAGCGCGACCAGACGTAGCCGACCAGGCTGATCCCGGCGCACCAGGCCAGCGAGATCCAGCCGTTGTCACCGATCGCCGAGCCGGAGAGCAGACCGCGCAGCGTCTCGGTCATCGGTGTGAAGGGCTGGTTCTCGGCGAACCAGCGAAGGCCCGGGGACATCGAGTCGGCCGGCACGAACGCGGAGCCGAGGAACGGCAGGAACTGGACCAGCAGCGGCTTGTTGCTCGCGGACTCGACGGTTTTGGAGATCAGGCCGAGCGCCGCCGACAGCCAGGTCACCGCGAACGCGACGGCCGCGAGGAGACCGGCGGCGGCGAGCCATTCGAGCGGGCTCGCGTCCGGACGGAAGCCGATGGCGAGCGCGAAGCCCACGACCAGGATCATGCTCACCATCGTCTGGAGGACGCTGCCGACGACATGGCCCGTCATGAACGACGAACGAGTGATGTTCATGGTGCGGAAGCGGTTGATGATGCCTTCCGTCATGTCCGAGCAGACCGCGATCGAGGTCGACATCGCCCCGGCCGCCACACCCATGATGATGATGCCGGGCGTCAGGTATTCCAGGTAGGCGTCCCGGCCGCCGCCCATTCCGGCGCCGATCGAGTCGCCGAAGGCGTACACGAACAGCAGCAGCATCAGGATCGGCATCATGGCGGCGCCGAGCGACACGCTCGGATAGCGGATCGCGTGCTTGAGGTTGCGCCGCAGCATCGTCATCGAGTCGTGCACGGCGTAGGCGAGGGTGCTCATCGCAGGGTCTCCTTAGACGTGAAGCGGGGTGCCGGTGCCGGTCCTGGTGGCGCCGTCGCCGGTCAGGGCGAGGAACACGTCGTCCAGGTCGGGGGTGTGCACGGAGAGGTCGGCGGCCCTGACACCGGCGGTGTCCAGCCGGTCGAGCAGGGCGCGCAGCGCGTCGAGCCCGCCGTCGCCCGCGACGCGCAGCGCGAGGTCCTCGTCGTCGCGGGCCGCGCCGGGGAACGCCTCGGCCGCGCGCTCGTACTCGCCGGGCCGGGTGAAGCGCAGCCGTACGTGGCTGCCGGGGATCTGCGCCTTGAGTTCGCCGGCGGTGCCCTCGGCGACGATCCGGCCGCCGTCGAGCACGGCGATCCGGTCGGCCAACTGGTCGGCCTCCTCCAGGTATTGGGTGGTGAGGAACACGGTGGTGCCGCCCGCGACCAGGGAGCGCACCGTGTCCCACATCGTGCGGCGGCTGCGCGGATCGAGACCGGTCGTGGGCTCGTCCAGGAAGATCACCTGGGGGTCGCCGACCAGCGTCATGGCGAGGTCGAGCCGGCGCCGCATGCCGCCGGAGAAGGTCGCGGCCCGCTTGCCGGCGACGTCCGCGATGTCGAAGCGCTGGAGCAACTCCTTGGCACGGAACCGTCCTTCGCGCCTGCCGAGACGCAGCAGGTCGGCGATGAGGAGCAGGTTCTCCTCGGCGGTGAGCAGGTCGTCGAGCGCGGAGAACTGCCCGGTGACACCGATCGCGGCGCGCACACCGTCGGGTGAGGCGGCGACGTCGTGGCCCGCGACCTGGGCCTGCCCGCCGTCGGCGGCGATGAGCGTGGACAGGATCTGCACGGTGGTGGTCTTTCCGGCGCCGTTCGGTCCGAGCAGCGCGAAGACGGAACCGGCCGGGATGCGCAGATCGATGCCGTCGAGCACGGTCTTGTCGCCGTACGACTTGCGCAGACCGACGGCGGAGACGGCGGCGGGCGGCAGCGGACCGCCGTCTCGCCCGAGGTCGGGAGCAGGGCTGGGCATGGGCATGACAGAAGAGGGCATGGAGCTCTCCGTTCGGAGGCCGGGTGGAATCAGGTGCTGGAGGGGGGGAAGGGGCCGGAGCCGGAGCCGGGGCCGGGGCCGGGGAGTTCAGGACTTGGCGCGCAGGATGTCGATGTTGCCCCAGTTGGTCCGCGCGCGGACCGTGACCGTGCCCTCGGTCTCCTCGGGGGCCTCGGACGAGGCGAGCATGTTGCGTACCTGGCCACGGTTGGAACTCACGTCGAGCCAGGCGGCGACGCCCCGCCGGACGCCGACCTCGATGGAGCCGTTGGAGGTCTCCAACTGGATCTCACCGCCGACGACTTCGGCGACACGAAGGTGCCCGTTGGTCGTGGTGCCGGTGACCGACGCCTCGGCGCGGGCGATGTCGATGCCACCGTTGGTGCCGTTCGCCCGCAGCTCGCCGGTCACGGTGCCGACGGTCGTGGTGCCGTGCGCGTTCTTCAGGACGGCGGGTCCGAGGACCGTGCCGACGCGCACGTTGCCGGTGCTGCTGGTGATCTCGGCCATGCCCTCGACGCGGTCCACGGTGATCAGGCCGTGCGACGCCGTCAGACTCAGCGGGCCGGTGGTGTCGAGGCGCACGTCTCCGGCCGAGGTCTTCACGCGGACCTCGCCGAACCGGCCCTCGGCGAGCACCTGGGTCCAGGAGCAGGTCAGGTCGAGCCGCGAGCCCGTGGGCAGGCCGACCGTCACGTCGACGGCGCCGCTGGAGCCGATCAGGTGGCGCTGCTTGGTCCTGACCGTCAGGGCGCCGCCCGCGTACACGACCTCGGTCTGCTCGGCGGCCCGTACGTCCCTGTCCTTCTTCGGGTCGAGGGGCCGCACCTCGACGACCGTGTCGGGTCGGTCGGCGGCGGTGAGGCGGATGGCGCCGGCGGTCACGTCGGCGGTGACCGAGATGGGTTCGGGGGTGTCGAAAGAAGGCATGGCTGTACCGTCCTCGTGGGTCCTCGAGTCGTCCCCGCAGGTGGGACGTGGTGTGTGGGTGAAGTGGTGCGGGTGCGGGCGCGGCTAGCGCACCCAGCCCGTGAAGCTCTGTCCGATGGTGCGGTTCCTGCCCGTCGCGCGCGGCCGGGTTCCGCCGTCGACCGCGGCCGACACGGCCCGCACCAGCCACGCGTTGACCGACAGGCCCTCATGGCTCGCGGCCTCCTCGGCGCGTGCCTTGAGGTGGGCGGGCAGGCGCAGGTTGACGCGGGCGGTGCCGCCTTCGTCGCCGTCGGCGGGCAGCGGTGCCCTCAACGGTTCGACGGGCGCCTCCGCCGCTTCCGTGGTGTCACCGTAGGAAGGCGGCGGTGTCACCACGAAGTCGGGGTCCAGTCCCCGCAGCCGTACGTCGACCGAGCCGGGAGCGAGCTCGCGGGTGATCTCGTCCATCGCGGCGGAGAGCACGTTGAGCATGGTCAGACGCGTCGCCGACTCCAGCGGAGCGGTGAGGCGCTCGGCCAGCTGGCGGGCTTCTTCCCCGCCGGCCTCGGCGGCCACCGCGAGTTCCTGGCGCAAGGTGTCGACATACGGTGTGAGGTCCATGACGACATAGTGGCACCACTGTGGCGCCATGCGCAAGCGTGGCTGGCTCCCCGTGTCGGGCCGCTTTGAGGATTGCGCCTCTGAGCTGCAGAAATGCGGAGAGTGTTGTCCGGGTCGTGGTGGTGCCACGGGTGTCCGTGTGCCAGATGGGGGTGTGTGGTGGCGCCGAGTGGTGCCGGATGGCGCCAGGTAGCGCCAAGTGTCGTCACGTGGCGTACGTGGCGTCGGGCGGGACCGGGTGATGTCGAGCGGGGTGAGTCGATGTCGGGTGATGCCAAGTGCCGCCAGGTGGTGTCGGGCGGCGCCGGTTGACGCCCGGGTGGAGTCGGGGTCCGCTCGGCCACTGCTCCTGTCCTCGCTCCCGCCCGTCGGATCGGGCCCGCTCCTCGTGTCGGGCTCCGGGCCGAATGCAGAGCTATGTGACATAGTACTGATGTGAGTCAGCCTGTTGCCTGCGATGTCGTGATCGTCGGAGCCGGAATGGTGGGCGCCGCCTGTGCCTTGTACGCGGCTCGCGAGGGCCTCGACGTCGCCGTGGTGGACCGCGGCCCGGTGGCCGGCGGCACGACCGGCGCGGGCGAGGGGAATCTGCTCGTCTCCGACAAGGAACCCGGGCCCGAACTCGACCTCGCCCTGCTCTCCGGGCGTCTGTGGGCCGACCTCGCCGAGGAACACGCGAAGGCGATCGAGTACGAGGCCAAGGGGGGCGTCGTCGTGGCGTCCACGCCCGGGGGCCTGGCCGCGCTGGAGGCGTTCGCGGCGGGTCAGCGAGCGGCCGGTGTACTGGCCGAACCGGTCGCCGCCGATCAACTGCACTATCTGGAGCCGTACCTGGCCCCGGGACTCGCGGGCGCCGTGCGCTATCCCCAGGACACCCAGGTGATGCCCGCCCTCGCGGCCGCGCATCTCCTCCGGGCATCGGGGGCGCGGCTGCTGACCGGCCGCACCGTGACCGAGGTGCTGCGCGCGAGGGACGGCTCGGTCCGCGGAGTGCGCACCGGCCGGGGCGATGTGCACGCGCCCGCCGTCGTCAACGCGGCCGGCACCTGGGGTGCCGAGGTGGCCTCGCTCGCGGGCGTCACGCTCCCCGTCCTGCCCCGCCGGGGATTCGTCCTCGTCACCGAGCCCCTGCCGCGCCGGGTGCGCCACAAGGTGTACGCCGCGGACTATGTCGCCGACGTCGCCAGTGACTCGGCCGCTCTGCAGACCTCGCCGGTCGTGGAGGGGACGGCGGCCGGCCCGGTCCTGATCGGCGCGAGCCGGGAACGGGTCGGCTTCGACCGGTCGTTCTCGCTGCCGGTGGTACGGGAACTGGCCGCCGGCGCCGTTCGGCTCTTCCCGTTCCTCTCGCAGGTGCGCGCCCTGCGGACCTACCTCGGATTCCGGCCCTACCTGCCCGACCATCTGCCCGCCATCGGCCCCGACCCCCGGGCCCCCGGTCTCTTCCACGCCTGCGGTCACGAAGGGGCCGGCATCGGGCTGTCCACCGGGACCGGGCAGCTCCTCGCGCGGGTCCTGGCGGGCAAGGCGCCCGGCCTCGACCTCACGCCGTTCCGGCCCGACCGCTTTCCCGAGGAGGCCGCGTGAACCCCCTTTTCCGGGGACGCCGTGTGAACCCCCTGGACCTCGTACGGGCCGAACCCGGCCCCGCCTTCACCGTCACCCTGGACGGCCAAGAGGTCGACGTGCTGCCCGGCCGGACCGTCGCCGCCGCGCTGTGGGCCGAAGGCGTCACCTCGTGGCGCAGCACCCGTGACGCGGGCCTGCCCCGCGGGGTCTTCTGCGGCATCGGCGTCTGCTTCGACTGCCTCGTCACCGTCAACGACCGTCCCAACCAACGGGCCTGTCTGGTCACGTTGGCGCCCGGCGACACGATCCGCACACAGGAAGGCACCGGCCACGATGACTGACGGACCCCACCGCCTCGCGGTGATCGGCGCGGGCCCGGCCGGTCTCGCCGCCTCCCTGGCCGCGGCGGCACGCGGCATCCACGTGACGCTGATCGACTCGGCCACGGCGGCGGGCGGACAGTTCTACCGCCGGCCCGCGAGCGGCCTGGGCGCCCGGCGGCCCCGCGCGCTGCACCATCGGTGGCACACATGGCGGCGGCTGGAACAGGGGCTCGCCGGACACCTGGAAGCGGGCACGGTCGAACACCTGACGGACCATCATGTCTGGCTGGTCGAAAGAGCCGGGACGAGCGTCGGCGCCCCGCCGGGATTCACCGTCCACGCCCTCGTCGGCCCGCTCCAGGAGCGCTCCGTCGGGGTGCGTGCCGACGCCGTGCTCCTCGCCACCGGTGGATACGAGAAGGTGCTGCCCTTCCCCGGCTGGACCCTGCCCGGAGTGGTGACCGCGGGCGGGGCCCAGGCCATGCTCAAGGGCGGTCTCGTCGTGCCGGGCGCGAGAGCCGTCGTCGCGGGAAGCGGGCCGCTGCTGCTGCCCGTGGCGACCGGGCTGGCCGCCGCGGGAGCCGAGGTCGCCGCGCTCGTGGAGTCCCTCGATCCGAGAAGGCTGCCGCGCGGTGCCGGGGCGCTGGCGGCCGAACCGGGCAAGGTCGCCGAGGCGGTCCTGTACGCGGCCCGCCTCCTGCGCCACCGGGTCCCGTTCGTCCCGCTGCACACCGTCGTGGAAGCCCATGGCGAGGCCCGGCTCGAAGCCGTCACCGTCGCCGCGCTCGGCCCCGACGGGCGCGTACGGCCCGGAACCGGGCGCCGCATCCCGTGCGACACGCTCGCCGTCGGCCACGGGATGGTCCCGCACACCGATCTCGCCGAAGCGCTCGGGTGCCGTATCGACGGGACGAAGGTCGACGTGGACGACGAGCAGCGCACCGACGTGCCCGGTGTCTGGGCCGCCGGTGAGACCACGGGGATCGGTGGTGCCGTGCTCTCCCTGGCGGAGGGGCACCTCGCGGGCCGGTCGGTGGCGGCCCGGCTGCGCGGCACCGGACCCGATCCGCGCTCGGCCGCACGAGCCGTCAGGGTCCGGGCGAGGGCGCGCTCGTTCTCCGCCGCCCTCGACGCCGTGTACACGCCACCCGCCCACTGGACGGACCAGATCACCGACGACACCGTCGTGTGCCGCTGCGAGGAGGTCACCGCGGGCCGCGTCCGCGAGGCCGCCGCCGACCTCGGCGCGGGCGACGTACGGACGGTCAAGCTGTTGACCCGCGCCGGGATGGGATGGTGCCAGGGCCGGATCTGCGAACCCGCCGTCGCCGGACTCCTCGGCTGCGAACAGAAGCCCGCACGAAGGCTGTTGGCCCGCCCGGTACCGCTCGGCGTACTCGCCCGAGCCGGTTCGGACGACGGCCGGTCACCCGGCGCGGGCTCGCCCCCGGAACCCGGCCTCACCTCACCGCGCCTCGACCGAAAGTGAAATGTCACACCCTATCGATCACGCCCCATTGAGAGGGATGAGCACCTCATGACCGTCACCCCCGACAGCCGGCACCCCTGGCGTGGTGTTCTCGTCGCCACCGCGCTCCCGCTGGACGACGACCTCGGTGTCGACCACGGCCGGTACGCCGAACACTGTGCCTGGCTCGTCGAGAACGGCTGCGACGGCGTCGTACCGAACGGTTCCCTCGGTGAGTACCAGGTGCTCACACCCGAGGAGCGCGCCAAGGTCGTCGAGACCGCCGTCGCCGCGATCGGCGGGTCCCGGGTGATGCCCGGCGTCGCCGCGTACGGCTCCGCGGAGGCACGCCGCTGGGCCGAGCAGGCCAGGGACGCGGGCTGCGGCGCCGTGATGCTGCTGCCGCCCAACTCGTACCGAGCGGACGACCGTTCGGTCCTCGCCCACTACGAGGAGGTCTCCCGGGCGGGCATCCCGGTCGTCGCGTACAACAACCCGATCGACACCAAGGTCGACCTGGTGCCCGAACTCCTCGCGAAGCTGCACGCCGCGGGGTTCGTCCAGGCGGTCAAGGAGTTCTCCGGTGATGTGCGGCGCGCCTACCGCATCGCCGAACTCGCCCCGGAACTCGACCTGTTGATCGGTGCCGACGACGTCCTGCTGGAACTCGCCGTGGCCGGGGCCAAGGGCTGGGTGGCCGGCTACCCGAACGCGCTGCCCCGGGCGGGCGTCGAGCTCTACCGCGCGGCCGTCGCCGGTGACCTCGACACGGCGGGCAAGCTCTACCGGCAGCTCCACCCGCTGCTGCGCTGGGACTCCCAGGTCGAGTTCGTCCAGGCCATCAAGCTGTCCATGGACATCGTCGGCCGCCACGGCGGTCCCGTCCGGCCGCCGCGCGTCCCGTTGCTGCCCGAGCAGGAGGCCGCCGTGCGCCTGGCCACGGAGCGGGCCGTCGCCGCCGGTCTCGCCTGAACCGGCAAGGCCCCCGCCACCGTCCGGCCGCCCCGCCGACACCACTCAGGAGTCCCATGCGCAGCAAACTCGTCCTGCACGCCGTCGACTCGCACACCGAGGGCATGCCGACCCGGGTGATCACCGGCGGGATCGGCACCGTCCCGGGCGCGACCATGAACGAGCGGCGGCTCCACTTCCGCGAGCACCGCGACGACATCAAGCAGCTCCTGATGAACGAGCCGCGCGGCCACGCGGCGATGAGCGGGGCTGTCCTCCAGCCGTCCACCCGCCCGGACTGCGACTACGGCGTGATCTACATCGAGGTGTCGGGCTATCTGCCGATGTGCGGACACGGCACGATCGGTGTGGCGACCGTGCTGGTGGAGACGGGCATGGTCGAGGTGGTCGAGCCCGTCACCACGATCCGGCTCGACACTCCCGCCGGCCTCGTCGTCGCCGAGGTCGCCGTGGAGGACGGCGCGGCCAAGGAGGTCACGCTCAGGAACGTGCCGTCGTTCGCCGTCGGCCTCGACCGCAAGGCCACGCTCGCCGACGGGCGCACGGTGACGTACGACCTGGCCTACGGCGGGAACTTCTACGCGATCCTGCCGCTGGAGCAGTTCGGCCTGCCCTTCGACCGCTCCCGAAAGGACGAGATCCTCGCGGCGGGACTGGCGCTGATGGACGCCGTCAACGCCGAGGGCGAGCCCGTGCACCCCGAGGACCCGTCCATCCGCGGCTGCCACCACGTCCACCTGTACGCCCCCGGGGCGACGGCCCGCTTCTCGCGGCACGCGATGGCCATCCACCCCGGCTGGTTCGACCGCTCGCCCTGCGGTACGGGCACCAGCGCGCGCATGGCCCAGCTGCACGCGCGTGGCGAACTCCCGCTGCACACCGAGTTCGTGAACGAGTCGTTCATCGGGACGCGGTTCACCGGCCGGCTGCTCGGCACCACCGATGTGGCCGGGACGCCCGCCGTTCTGCCCAGCTTCACGGGTCGCGCGTGGATCACGGGGACGGCCCAGTACCTGCTCGACCCCTCGGACCCGTTCCCGGCCGGATTCGTCCTGTGAGCGGCTCCGCGCCGGGGCGTAGATACTGGAGCTCCGAGTAGGACGTGACATGGCACATGGCCGGTACGCCAGGACGACGGCGCGCCGGCCCGTACGAGGAGACCCCGATGGCCGCCCAGCGCAGCAGCGCACCCTCAGCCGCTCCCGACCTGCCCACGCTGGGCGGCAGGCGGAGCAGCTACCGCGAGCGCGTGGCCGACGCGTTGCGCGCCGCGCTGATCGCGGGCGAGCTGCGGCCCGGCGAGGTGTACTCGGCGCCGACGCTGGCGGCCCGTTTCGGCGTCTCGGCGACGCCGGTCCGCGAGGCCATGCTCGACCTGGCCAAGGAGGGCCTGGTCGACACGGTCCCCAACAAGGGATTCCGGGTCACCGAGGTCTCCGAGAAGCAGCTCGACGAGTACACCCACATCCGCTCGCTCATCGAGATCCCCACCGTCGTGCGGCTGGCCACCACGGCGGACCCCGTCTCGCTGGAGGCGCTGCGTCCGGCCGCCCGGGAGATCGTGACGGCCGCCGCCGGCGGCGACCTCATCGCGTACGTGGAGGCGGACATCCGCTTCCACCTGGGCCTGCTGGCCCTCGCGGGCAACTCCCATCTGGTCGAGGTCGTCGGCGACCTGCGCAAGCGCTCACGCCTGTACGGACTCGACGCCCTGGTCCGGGCGGGCCGTCTGGAGGCCTCGGCCCGCGAGCACCTGGAACTCCTCGACGCCCTCCTGGAACGCGACGAGCGCGCCGTGCACGCGGTGATGACGCGCCATCTGGGCCATGTCCGCGGACTGTGGGCGGCGCCCTGAGGGGTCCGCCGTCGCGGGTGTGGAGCCGCGGGTGCGGAGCCGCCGTTCCCGTCCCCGCGGACAGGAACCGGTCGAACTTTTACGCAAGCAACTTGCATTTCTTGCGCTATTCTTGCGCTCATGACGCGACGACTTGCTCAGGTGGCGAAGAAGGTCGGGGTCAGCGAGGCCACGGTCAGCCGGGTGCTCAACGGCAAGCCGGGTGTCTCCGACTCCACTCGGCAGGCGGTCCTGTCCGCCCTGGACGTCCTCGGCTACGAGCGGCCGACCCAGCTGCGCGGCGAACGCGCGCGGCTCGTCGGGCTCGTCCTGCCCGAGCTCCAGAACCCGATCTTCCCGGCCTTCGCCGAGGTGATCGGCGGAGCGCTCGCCCAGCTCGGCCTCACTCCCGTGCTGTGCACGCAGACCAAGGGCGGGGTCTCCGAGGCCGACTACGTGGAGCTCCTGCTCCAGCAGCAGGTCTCCGGGGTGGTGTTCGCCGGCGGTCTGTACGCGCAGGCCGACGCGCCGCACGACCACTACCGCGAGCTCGCGGACCGCAACATTCCGGTGGTGCTGGTCAACGCGGCCATCGAGCACCTCGGCTTCCCGTGCGTCTCCTGCGACGACGCCGTCGCCGTCGAGCAGGCGTGGCGCCATCTCGACTCGCTCGGCCACGAGCGGATCGGACTCGTCCTCGGCCCCGGCGACCACATGCCCTCGGGCCGCAAGCTCGCGGCGGCGCGCGCCCTCGCGCCGGATCTCCCGGACGCGTACGTGGCACGGGCGATGTTCTCGCTGGAGGGCGGTCAGGCCGCGGCCACCCGGCTGCTCGACCAGGGCGTCACCGGCATCATCTGCGCCAGCGACCCGCTCGCGCTCGGCGCGGTACGGGCCGCGCGCCGCAAGGGTCTCGGCGTCCCCGGCGAGATCTCCGTCGTCGGGTACGACGACTCGGCGTTCATGAACTGCACCGAGCCCCCGCTGACCACGGTCCGCCAGCCCATCGAGGCCATGGGGCGCGCCGCGGTGGAACTGCTGAACGCGCAGATCGGCGGCAGCAGTGTGACCGCCGAGGAGCTGCTGTTCGAGCCGGAGCTGGTGGTGCGCGGGTCGACCGGGCAGGCGCCGCGCCGCTGAGAGGCGCGGCCGGGCCGCCGTACCGGGGTCGGTGACTCCGGTACGCAACCACCCGCAACGGAGACCCCCAACCGCTGTCAAATAATTACAGATTCTGCGCGACATCTTGCGGACAGATGTTGTCGGTGCTTGAGTGTGCGGCGCCAGAACACGGCGGCGCGCCCGCCGTGGGCCTTCCTCGCTCCAGCCCGAAGGGGTCCACCAATGAGAAGTACCGGGTTCCGCCGTAGCTTCGTCATGCTCATGGCGTCCTCTGTCGCGCTCACCGCCACCGCGTGCGGTTCGAGCGGCGACGACGACGCGGCCAACGGAAAGACCCGCATCACCGTCAACTGCGAGCCGCCGAAGAGCGCCAAGGTCGACCGCTCGTTCTTCGACGCCGACATCGCGGCCTTCGAGAAGGCCAACCCGGACATCGACGTCGTCGCCCACGACGCGTTCCCGTGCCAGGACCCCAAGACCTTCGACGCCAAACTGGCCGGCGGCCAGATGGAGGACGTGTTCTACACGTACTTCACCGACGCCAAGCACGTCGTCGACGTCAACCAGGCCGCCGACATCACGAGTTACGTCAAGGACCTCAAGAGCTACAGCACCATCCAGCAGCAACTGCGCGACATCTACACCGTGGACGGCAAGATCTACGGCATCCCCCGCACCGGCTACTCGATGGGCCTCATCTACAACAAGGCCCTCTTCAAGAAGGCCGGCCTCGACCCCGACAAGCCCCCGGCCACCTGGGAGGAGCTGCGCGCGGACGCCAAGAAGATCGCCGCGCTCGGCAAGGGCACGGTCGGTTACGCCGACTACAGCGCCCAGAACCAGGGCGGCTGGCACTTCACCGCCGAGCTCTACTCGCAGGGCGGGAACGTCGTCGCCGAGGACGGAAAGACGGCGACCGTCGACACTCCCGAGGGCAAGGCGGTCCTGCAGAACCTGAAGGACATGCGCTGGAGCGACAACTCCATGGGCAGCAAGCAGCTGCTGGTCATCAACGACGTCCAGCAGATGATGGGCTCCGGAAAGCTCGGCATGTACCTCTCCGCGCCCGACAACATCCCGATCCTGGTCAAGGAGAAGGGCGGCAACTACAACGACCTCGCCCTGGCTCCGATGCCCGGCGGCAAGGGCACGCTCATCGGCGGCGACGGCTACATGTTCAACAAGAAGGACACCCCGGCCCAGATCAAGGCCGGCCTCAAGTGGCTCGACCACATGTTCCTGACCCCCGGCAAGGGCTTCCTCGGCGACTACGCCCGTGCCAAGCAGAACGACGCGCCCGTCGGCCTGCCCGAGCCGCGCCTGTTCACCGGCGCCGCCGACGACAAGGACCAGCAGGTCAAGAAGGCCAACGCCAACGTGCCCGTGGAGAACTACCAGGCCTTCCTCGACGGCAACCAGAGCCTCCAGATGAAGATCGAGCCCCCGCAGGCCCAGCAGATCTACTCCGTCCTCGACGCCGCCGTGTCCTCGGTCCTCACCAAGAAGGACGCCGACGTCGACCAGCTCCTCAAGGACGCCTCCGGCAAGATCGACTCCATTCTGGCCCGAGGCTGACACCGTTCATGAAGACCGCATCGAAGCCCCCCGCAGTGCTCCCTCCGGCCGCCCTCGGCGTGCCGGAGGCGCCGCGGTCGGCCGGGCGCCGGACCGGGGGACCATCGCGCCGGCGCCTGGCCGACCAGTTCCGCGCCTACGCCTTCCTGGCCGGCGGCCTGCTCTGCTTCGCCCTGTTCTCCTGGTACCCGGCGATCCGCGCCGTCGTGATCGCCTTCCAGAAGTACACCCCGGGCAGCGGCGGCGAGTGGGTCGGCACCGCCAACTTCACCCGGGTCTTCCACGACCCGGAGTTCACCGCCGCCTGGCGCAACACCCTCACCTTCACCGTCCTCGCCCTGCTCATCGGCTTCGCCGTCCCCTTCGTGATGGCGCTGGTCCTCAACGAACTGCGGCACGCCAAGGCGTTCTTCAGAGTCGTGGTCTACCTGCCGGTGATGATCCCGCCGGTGGTCAGCGCACTGCTGTGGAAGTGGTTCTACGACCCCGGAGCCGGCCTCGCCAACGAGACGCTGCGCGCGCTGCACCTGCCGACCTCGAACTGGTCCAACGGCGCCGACACCGCGCTCGTCTCCCTGGTCGTCGTCGCCACCTGGGCCAACCTCGGAGGCACCGTCCTCATCTACCTCGCCGCCCTCCAGAGCATCCCCGGCGAGCTGTACGAGGCGGCCGAGCTGGACGGCGCGAACCTGCTCCAGCGCATCCGGCACGTGACGATCCCCCAGACACGGTTCATCATCCTGATGCTGATGCTGCTTCAGATCATCGCCACCATGCAGGTGTTCACCGAGCCGTTCGTGATCACCGGCGGCGGTCCCGAGGACAAGACCGTCACCGTGCTCTACCTGATCTACAAGTACGCCTTCCTCTACAACGACTTCGGCGGAGCCTGCGCGCTGAGCGTCATGCTGCTCGTCCTGCTCAGCGCCTTCTCCGCCCTCTACCTGCGGCTGACCCGCTCCGAAGGGGAGGACGCGTGAGCACCCGCACCCTGATCTCTCCGCTCGCCCTGGCCCGCCCGCGCGGCAGAGCCGTCTACTGGACCGTCTTCGGCGGCGTCGTCCTGCTCTTCACGCTGGCCTTCCTCTTCCCCGTCTACTGGATGGTCACCGGCGCCATGAAGTCGCCGGACGAGGTCACGCGCACCCCGCCGACCCTGCTGCCGCAGCAGTGGCACCTCGGCGGATACACCGACGCCTGGGACCTGATGGACCTGCCCACCCACCTGTGGAACACCGTCGTCCAGGCGACGGGCGCCTGGCTGCTCCAGCTGGTCTTCTGCACGGCCGCCGCCTACGCCCTGTCCAAACTGAAGCCCGCCTTCGGCAAGGTGATCCTCGGCGGCATCCTCGCCACCCTGATGGTCCCCGCGCAGGCCCTGGTGGTCCCCAAGTACCTGACCGTCGCCGACCTGCCCGTCCTGCACACCGGCCTGCTCAACTCGCCGCTCGGCATCTGGCTGCCCGCCGTCGCCAACGCCTTCAACCTCTATCTCCTCAAGCGCTTCTTCGACCAGATCCCGCGCGACGTCCTGGAGGCCGCCGAGATCGACGGCGCCGGACGGCTGCGCACCCTGTGGTCGATCGTGCTGCCGATGTCCCGGCCCGTCCTCGGAGTCGTGTCGATCTTCGCCCTGGTCGCCGTCTGGCAGGACTTCCTCTGGCCGCTGATGGTCTTCTCCGACACCGACAAGCAGCCCATCAGCGTGGCGCTCGTCCAGCTGTCGCAGAACATCCAGCTCACCGTGCTCATCGCCGCGATGGTGATCGCCAGCATCCCCATGGTCGTGATGTTCCTGGTGTTCCAGCGGCACATCATCGCCGGCATCAGCGCGGGCAGCACCAAGGGCTGACGCCCCTCACCGACCTCCTCGAACGAAAGGCAACGCACCGTGGGACAGCCCCGCCCTGCCCGAAATCAGTCCGCGTGGTGGCGTTCCGCCGTCATCTACCAGGTGTACGTCCGCAGCTTCGCGGACGGCGACGGCGACGGCACCGGCGACCTCGCGGGCGTCCGCGCCAGACTCCCCTACCTCGCCGAACTAGGCGTGGACGCCCTGTGGTTCAACCCCTGGTACCTCTCGCCTTTGGCCGACGGCGGCTACGACGTCGCCGACTACCGCACGATCGACCCGGCCTTCGGGACACTCGCCGAGGCCGAGAAACTCATCGCCGAGGCCCGCGAGCTGGGCATCCGCACGCTCGTCGACATCGTGCCGAACCACGTCTCCGACCAGCACCCCTGGTTCCGGGCGGCGCTGGCGGGCGGCCCGGAGCGCGAGCTCTTCCACTTCCGCCCCGGACGCGGCGAACACGGTGAACTCCCGCCCAACGACTGGCCGTCCCAGTTCGCGGGCTCCACCGAACCGGTGTGGACCCGGCTGCCCGACGGCGACTGGTACCTCCATCTCTTCACCCCCGAGCAGCCCGACCTCAACTGGGCGCACCCGGCCGTCCGCCGGGAGCACGAGGAGATCCTGCGCTTCTGGTTCGAGCGGGGAGTGGCGGGCGTACGCATCGACTCGGCCGCGCTGCTGGCCAAGGACCCGGACCTGCCCGACTTCGTCGAGGGCCGCGACCCGAACCCGTACGTCGACCGCGACGAACTCCACGACATCTACCGTTCCTGGCGGGCGGTCGCCGACTCCTACGACGCCGTCTTCGTCGGCGAGGTCTGGCTCCCCGACTCCGAGCGCTTCGCGCGCTATCTGCGCCCCGACGAACTGCACACCGCCTTCAACTTCTCGTTCCTGTCCTGCCCCTGGGACGCCGGACGGCTGCGGACCTCCATCGACGAGACCCTCGCCGAGCACGCCCCCGTCGGAGCGCCGGCCACCTGGGTGCTGTGCAACCACGACGTGACCCGCACGGTCACCCGCTACGGCCGTACGGAGACCGGGTTCGACTTCACCGCCAAGGCCTTCGGCACCCCCACCGACCTGGCTCTCGGCACCCGCCGGGCCCGCGCCGCGGCGCTGCTCTCGCTCGCCCTGCCCGGCTCCGTGTACGTCTACCAGGGCGAGGAACTCGGGCTGCCCGAGGTGGAGTTGCCGCTCGACAGCATCCAGGACCCGATGCACTCGCGCTCCGGGGGCACGGACCCGGGCCGCGACGGCTGCCGGGTCCCGCTGCCCTGGTCGGCCGGGGAGCCGTACGCCGGGTTCGGCGGTGAGCCCTGGCTCCCGCAGCCCGCCGGCTGGCCCGCGTACGCCGCCGACCGCCAGGCGGACGACCCCGGGTCCATGCTGAGCCTCTACCGTGCCGCGCTCCGCGTCCGCCGCGGCGAACCGGGCTTCGGCGACGGCGTGTTCGGCTGGCTGCCCGCACCGGAGGGCGTCCTCGCCTTCACCCGCGCGGACGGTCTGCTCTGCGTGGTCAATCTGACCGACGGCCCGGTCGGGCTCCCCGAGCACTCCCGGCTCCTGCTCCACAGCGACCCGCTGACGGCCGACGGGCTCCTTCCGCCGGACACGGCGGTCTGGCTGCGCGCCTGAACGGCCGCACCGCACGGCGCGGTCCCCGAAGGCCGTCTCACTTCGGCGGGGGTGAATCCCTGGGCGCGTCCCTCCTCATGACCGGCTCCCCGAGCTTCGCCGCCTGGATCTGCTCGTACACATGGGTCCGCAACTCGGCGAAGCGCGGGGAGACCCGTGTACGCAACTGGTCGCGGTCCTCGGGCAGATCGACCTTCAGCTGCTCCTGCACGACGGTGGGGGAGGCCGAGAGGACCAGGACCCGCTCGCCCAGATAGACGGCCTCGTCGATGTCGTGGGTCACGAACAGGATGGTGATCCCGCGCTGCCGCCACAGCCGGCGCACCAGATCCTCCAGATCGGCGCGGGTCTGCGCGTCGACCGCCGCGAACGGCTCGTCCATGAGCAGGACCTCGGGCTCGTACGCCAGGGCCCGTGCGATGGCGACCCGCTGCTGCATCCCCCCGGACAACTGCCACGGATAGGCCCCCGCGGCATCGGCCAGTCCCACGGACTCCAGCGCGTCGGCGACCAGTTCCCGGCGCCGAGCCCTGCCCAGGTTCTTCTGCCGCAGCGGGAGTTCGACGTTCTCGCCGACCCTCATCCAGGGGAACAGGCTGCGCCCGTACTCCTGGAACACGAACGCCATGCCCGGCGGCGGGCCGCTCACCCGCCGGCCGCCGAGCAGCACCTCGCCCGACGTCGGTGTCAGCAGGCCGCCCATGCACTTCAGCAGGGTGGTCTTGCCGCAGCCCGACGGCCCGACCAGACAGACGAGTTCACCCGCGTCCACCGTGAAGGTGAGATCGCGGACCGCCTCCACCCGGCGACCCGACCCCTCGTAGACCTTCCGCAGGCCGGATACGACCAAAGACGCGTGCATGGACCGCCCTTTCGCGAGCGTCACGAGGACCGCCTGGAGGAGTCGCGCAGACCGTGGTACCAGCCGAGGACCCGGCGCTCGACCAACTGGAAGACGACCGAGAGGAGAAAGCCGAGCAGACCGAGGACGAGGATCCCGGTCCACATGTCGGGGATCGCGAAGCCGCGCTGGAACTGCACGATGGTGAAGCCGAGTCCGTTGCTCGCCGCGAACATCTCGCTGATGACCATCAGGATGATGCCGATGGACAGCGCCTGGCGCAGGCCGGCGAAGATCTGCGGGCTCGCGGACGGAAGGACGACGGACCGTATCCGGGCCGGACCCGTGATGCCGTAGGAGCGGGCCGTCTCGGACATCACGGAGTCGACGGCGCGCACCCCCTCGATCGTGTTGAGCAGGACCGGCCACACGCAGCCGCTGGCGATCACGACGATCTTCATCGTGTCCCCGATGCCCGCGAACAGCATGATGACCGGAACGAGGACGGGCGGCGGCACCGCCCGCAGGAACTCCAGCACCGGCTCGCACACCGCCCGCACCTTCCGGTACGAGCCGATGACCGTGCCGACACCGACTCCCACCACGGCCGCCGCCGTGTAGCCGGCCAGCAGCCGCAGCAGGCTGGGCACCAGGTCGGCGCGGAGCCGGTCACGCGTCCAGACGTCGGGAAAGGTCTTCAGGATCGTGCGCAGCGGAGGCCAGTAGACGTTGGTGCTGTTGTCCGACGCGAGCCACCACAGGACGAACAGCAGCGCGGGGAGCGCCACGACGAACAGCACCCGCAGCGGGAGGGCTCCCCACCGGTTCGGCCCCGTCGGTCCGGGCGGGATGCCCGTCACACCGTCACCTCCCCGCGCACCGACTGGTGCCAGGCCAGCGCGTACCGCTCCACCGACCGGGCACCCACGTTGATGAGCAGCCCGAGCAGACCCGTGACCACGATCAGCGCGTACATCTCGGGCACCGCCTGCGAGGTCTGGGCGACCGCGATGCGCGCGCCCAGCCCCGGTGCCCCGATGACGAGTTCGGCGGTCACCGTGAGGATGAGCGCGACGGCCGCGGCGAGCCGGACCCCCGTCATGACGTACGGCAGCGCGGTCGGCCACAGCACATGACGGACCCGGGCCCAGGTGCCGAGCCCGTACGAGCGCGCCGTCTCCTCCGCCACCGGGTCCACGTCCCGCACGCCGTACATGACCTGGACGAGAACCTGCCAGAAGGAGGCGTAGACGACCAGCAGGAGCACCGACCTCAGCTCGGTCCCGTAGAGCAGCACGGCGAGCGGGATCAGGGCCACGGAGGGGATGGGGCGCAGGAACTCGATCGTCGAGGCGGTCGCCTCGCGCAGATACGGCACGACCGAGACGACCACCCCCACCACGATCCCCGCGCCGACCGCGATCGCCAGGCCCAGCGCCCAGCCCGTGAGCGTGTCGCCGAGGTCCGTCCAGAAGGTGTCCTCGGTGAACTGGTCGCCGAGGGCCCGCGCGATCCGGCTGGTCGGCGGGAAGTACCGCTCCTTGACGACGCCGAGCCGCGGCACCGCCTCGCCGAGGGCGAGGAAGGCCGCGAGCCCGGCCGCGCCCAGTCCGGCGTTCACGGCCCATCCGGTGGAGCCGCCGCCGCGCACTCGCTTTTGTGTCACGGCAGCAGCTTGTCCAGGTCGGGCGCCGACTTGAAGAGGCTGTCCTGCTCGCCGAGCTTCTCCAGTGCCTCGATCGAGGCCCGGTTCTCCTCGGCCGGCCACTTGGGCAGGGTCACCTCGGCCAGCACGGCCGCGGGGATCGTCGTGTACGTGGTGACGATCTGCCGGACCTCGTCCGGGTGCGCGTCGGCGTACGCGAGGGACTCCGCGGTGGCCTCCTGGAACTTCTTCACCACGTCGGGGTGCTGCTGCGCGTACTGGTTCGAGGTGAAGTACATGGCGACGGTGAGGTTCTTCGCCACGTCGACCAGGGAGGAGGCGATCTCGGTCGCGCCCTGGCTCTTGACGGTGGCGAGCGCGGGCTCGACCACCATCGCGGCGTCGATCTGGCCGCTGTCGAGGGCCGCGGGCATCTGGTCGAAGGCGAGCTCGACGAACTTCACCTTCGAGGGATCACCGCCCGCCTTGCGCACCGACTCGCGTACGGCCGTCTCGTTGATGTTCTTCAGTGTGTTGACGGCGACCTTCTTGCCCTCCAGGTCCTTCGGTGACGTGACGGCGCTGCCCTTCTTGACCGTGATGGCGCCGAAGTCCGCGCCCGCCACCCCCGTCGAGGCGACGCCGTTCGCGATGGCCTTCACGGGAACGCCGTTGGACTGGGCGATCATCAGCGAGGTCACGTTGGAGAACCCGAACTGGAACTGGCCCGAGACGACCCCCGGGACGATCGCCGCGCCGCCCTGCGCGGGGGTCATCGACAGGGTCAGTCCGTGCTTCTTGTAGAAGCCCTTCTTCTGGCCCAGATAGACGGGGGCGACATCGACGATGGGGATGATCCCCAGCTTGACGGTGGTGGTGCCGCCGGACGAAGAGTTCTTGTCCGAGGCGCCACCGCCGTCGGACGAACCGCAGGCCGACGCGGTGACCAGCAAGGCTCCGACCGCGATACCGGCGAGCAGACGACGCATGGCTCCTCCTGTGCAGACGAGAGTGTTCCGACAGGGCGTGCGCACACCGCACAATGGTGCTCAGCGCGAAGGTAGAACCCTGTCCGTGCCGGGTCAATGGCCTTGGCTGACAATATTGTTGACAGTTATCGAAGTGTGCTCCCGTTCCGTACGAGAGCACTCCGTGTGTCCCTCTGGAGGCGACGATGCCTGCAGCAGACCGAGCGCCCCATTTCGTCCGGTCCTTCGAACGCGGACTCGCCGTGATCCGCGTATTCGGCGCCGACCGGCCCGAACTGACACTCAGTGAGGTCGCGCGCGGCTGCGACCTGACCCGTGCGGCGGCACGCCGCTTCCTGCTGACCCTGGTCGATCTCGGATACGTCCACACGGACGGCCGGGTCTTCCGGCTCACCCCGCGCGTGCTGGAACTCGGCTACGCCTATCTCTCCGGTTTCACCCTCCCCGAGATCGCCCAGCCCCATCTGAAGCAACTCGCCGAACAGGTGGGGGAGTCGAGCTCGCTCTGTGTCCTCGACGGCGACGACATCGTGTACGTGGCACGGGTCCCGACCCGGCGGATCATGACGGCGACGATCACCGTCGGCACCCGCTTCCCGGCCCACGCCACCTCCGTGGGCCGGGTGATCCTCGCGCACCTCACGGACGACGAGATCGACGCCCGGCTGGAGCGGGCCGATCTGCGCGCCCTGACCGCGCGCACGATCGTCTCGCCGGACCTGCTGAGAGCCGAGCTGGCCCAGGTGCGGCGCCAGGGATACGCCATCGTCGACCAGGAGTTGGAGGAGGGGCTCCGCTCGGTCGCCGCCCCGGTGCGGGACCGGGACGGCGCCGTGGTGGCGGCCGCGAACATCCCCGTGCACGCCAGCCGCAACAGCCTCGAATCGGTCCGCCGCGACCTGCTTCCCCACCTGCTGGACACGGTCGCCCGGATCGAGCGGGATCTGGCGGTCACAGGTCCAGTACGAGCCGTCTCCCGAGGCAGCGGGACACGCAGATGAGCATGGTTCCGCCCGCCTCCCGCTCCTCCTCCGTGAGCACCGAGTCCCGGTGGTCCGGGGTCCCTTCGAGCACCTCCGTCTCGCAGGTCCCGCACGTGCCCTCGGTGCAGGAGTGGAGCACCTCGACACCGGCGGCGCGCACGGTGTCGAGGACGGAGACACCGGGAGCGACGGTGACCGTCCGCCCCGACCGCTCCAGGACGACCTCGAACCCCTCCTCCCCCTCCGCCTCCCCGTCCGGCTCCCGCTCCTTCGGCCGGAACCGCTCGGTGTGCAGCAGGCCGGCCGGACAGCGCTCCTCGATCGCGTCGAGCAGCGGCCCGGGACCGCAGCAGTAGACGAGGGCGTCCCCGGGGAGCCCGCCGAGCACGGAGGGCAGATCGAGCGGTCCGGTCTCGTCCCGGGGAACGAGGGTGACCCGGTCCCCGTACCGCCCCAGTTCCTCGGTGAACGCCATGGAGCCGCGGGTCCGTCCGCCGTACAGCAGGGTCCACTCGGCGCCCGCCGCCTCGGCCGCGGCGAGCATCGGCAGGATCGGGGTGATGCCGATGCCGCCCGCCACGAAGCGGTAGCGCGGAGCGGGCGCGAGGGCGAAGTGATTGCGCGGGCCCCGGACACGGACCGTGTCCCCCTCGCCCAACCGCCCGTGCACGTAGGCCGATCCGCCGCGCCCGTCCGGTTCGAGCAGCACCGCGATCCGCCACGCCCCGCGGTCCGCCGGATCCCCGCACAGGGAGTACTGCCGCTCGAGTTCCCGCCCGAGCCGGACATCGATGTGGGCCCCGGGCTCCCAGCGCGGGAGTTCGGCGCCGAGCGGATGCCGCAGGCTCAGGGCGAGTACGCCGTCGGAAACGAACTCCCGGCGTACGACGACGAGTTCGGCCTCGTACGAGCTGTCCCCGGCCAGGCCGGTCACCGTACCCTCTCCACCGGCTTGTCGCCCTCCTCGACCAGGCGGGCCAGGATGCGCCGGGCCGCGAGGCCGCCGGTGTCGATGCCGATGCTCAGCTCCTGGTAACCGGTGGGCTCCGAGGCGAGGGTTCGCTGGAGGAGGTTGAGCGCGTCGACGTCCTGCATCACGACGGTGTGGTTCAAGTCCCGCATGAAGACGCTGACTTCGTCGTCCGAACGGGCGAAGTCACGCGAGACCGCCCAGAAGTCGTACACCTTGCCCGCGCCGGACGGCGTGATGGCGTACGTGATCTCGGTGTGGAAGGCGTTCGGGTCACTGCCGTCCGCCTCCGGCAGCACACCGGCCGGCGCGATCCTGCTGTGCAGCAGATAGAGGCAGGGCGCGTGGTACTCGATGTCCTGCCAGCGGGTGATGCGCCCCTCGACGCCGGTCGACCGCGCGTAGAAGGGCGGACACTCGGCGTCGGCCATGCGCCGGGAGACGCGCACGATCCCGGCCTCCTCGTCCACCTCGGTGGCGATCGGCGTCTCGGCGACCTCGGGGGTGCCGATGTAGCCGCCGTGCAGATACGTCTCGTGCGAGAGGTCGAGGAGGTTGTCGACGAGGAGTCCGTAGTCCGCGTCGATGGGCTCCATGCCGCTGACCGTCGTCCAGCCGGGCGAGTCCATGTGCGGTGCGCGCGGCACGGATCCCGGGTCGGCGAGCGCGGGGTCGCCGATCCAGACCCAGACGAACAGGTCCTGCTCGACGACGGGATAGGAGGCGACCCGGGCGGTGCGCGGTATCCGCTTCTGTCCCGGCACGTACACGCACGCGCCGGTCGTGTCGTAGGTGAACCCGTGGTAGCCGCACACGATCCGGTCACCGTCGAGCCGGCTCTCCGAGAGCGGGAACCGCCGGTGCACACACCGGTCGGACAGCGCGACGGCCGCTCCGTCCTCCTCGGCGCGGTAGAGCACCAGCGGCTCACCGAGGACGGTCCGTCCGACGAGCTCGCGTCCGATCTCGTAGGTGTAGGCGACGACGTACCACTGGTTCCTGGCGAAGGACGTCATGTGAGGCATGAAGGCCGGCTCCCGTCTCTGATGGTGGTGGCATCGTTCGGGCAGACATCACTGGGCCGCAATACGACTTCCGTCTCACGGAAGACGTTCGAGGAAATGCCACGTCAGCGGGGTGGTGCGTGTGTCGGCTTCGGGGTCGAATCCGGGTCGAATCTGCCTTGCTTTCGGCTCTTCAGCGTGTTGTCGCAGGTCGGGCAGGTAGCGCGAGGGATTGGGGTCAGGAATCGCGAGCGGATTGCTGACTGAAGGACGCAGAGAGACGGTCATCGACAGGCCGTTCGTCTCCCGGTGACACGCAGGGGACGCCTGCTCCGGCCAGCGCAACAGGGCTGTTGCCGGATGGTGACTCAGCCCAGGAATGGCCCGGTTGGTTTCGGGCGGTGTGGCCAGGAAGGTTCTGGGTCTGGCTGCCCGCCGCCCTGCTGGTCTCGGTGGTTGCCGGGAAACCCATCGGCCGCATCCTGGACCGGCGTGGACCGCACACGCTGCTGACGTTCGGTTCGGTCCTCGCCACCGTGGCCGCGCCGGCGCTCGCCTCCGCGCTCCACTCTGGCCAGCCGGTAGCGGGCTCATCACCTGCACCGAACAGTAGAACGCGGTGCGGGAGTTCAGCGCCCTTGCAGGGAAGGGGCGGCCGGCCTGGCTGCTCGTGATCACGCCTGCGGTGATCAACGCCCAGGACTCCGACGAGGACGTGTCGACGGTCTGTCTGCCGGCCGCCGGCCAGAGTCTGGCCCCGTCATGCGGTCGACCATGGGCAACGGGGTTTCGTCGCTCGGACCGAGCTGGGCGGACGTGCCGCCTCAGGCGTGGGCCCTCGACAGGTTGCGTACTGATCGCGTTCGGTAGGCACCGGGGGTCGCACCGGTCCACCGGCGGAACGCGCGGATGAATGCCGCCGCGTCGGCGTACCCGAGACGTACGGCGATCTGGTCGACGCCGAGTCCGAGGTCGGACAGCATCTCGACAGCACGAGCGTGCCGCGCTGCGTCGACCAGACGCCGGTAGGACGTGTCCTCCACCGCCAGACGCCGGTGCAGAGTACGGGTGGAGAGGTGCAGCGCGGCTGCGACGGCGCCCATGTCGGGGATGCCGTCCGGCCACTGCATGAGCAGTTCCCGTACCCGCACCGCGAATCCCGTGTCGGTGCGCCGGGCCAGCAGGAGCCTGCACTCGCGTTCGCACACCTGCATGGTGTGCTGGTCGGCCTGCGGCAGCGACTGCTCCAGTACCGCCGCGAGGGTGACGATCGCGTTGCGCGGCGCCCCGAAGGCGATGGGCACGTCGTCAAACACCTCGTACGGCGCCGACTCCTCAGGCTGTGGGAAGCGCAGATCCAGCCGGAGGGGGGTGAAGGGCCGGCCCACAATGGTGTCCAGGATGGCCCGGATATTGGCTATTTCCCGCTCGATGAAGAAGTGCCGGACGGGCGGGGGCACCAGCCCGTCGTCCAGGATGAGACGGACCTCGTTTCCGTCCTCCTGAAGGTGGATCCCGACCATGGCGAAGGTGAGTTCCAGGTAGCGCAGTCCCACAGCCGCGGCCTCGCGCAGCGTCGGGCTGGCGAGCAGTGCGAAGCCCAACACGCTGTACGTACGCAGCGGAATCCGGCTGCCGACCTCGAGCCCCAGGCCGGGAGCGTCGCCCGTGGCGCGGACCAGGTTCTGCGCCACAGTGAGCTCCTGCCAGGCCCGGACATGTGCGGCATCGTCGGCAAGAGCGTTCTCGTCCACGCCACTGCCGTCGAGGCATGCCGGTACGACCACTCCGCGCTCGACGCCCACGTCCACCATTGCGCGCACGCCTGCGATGCCTCGGTTGAACAGCCCTGGAGCTGTGGGGACTTCGTCGGTCGCCGCCCTGTGTCCGGAACGGCCAACAGGGTGGCCGCCATTGCCTGGAACCAGCACTGCCAATCCCCCTAGCATCGGAAGGGATCGATGCGGCGTATCCCGCCGTGGGCTGCCATTCAGCCTAGTCGGGATGTGCGTGCGGGCCAGGGGGCGTACGCGTTATCAGCCACCGCTGTCTGAAGCGCTCGGCACGCCCCACGGTCATCACGTGCGCAACCGCTCCACCGGAAAGCATTCTCGAGCACAGCCAGTGAAACGCACAGTGCCGGTTGCTGGTTCCTGAAGGCAACGGGGGCACTTCCGAATCGCACGGGCGGAGCGAATGATGGACGACTTCAGTGCATGGGAAGTAATGCTGGTCGACAATGAGGATCTCGTGCGTCGCGGATTCCGGCAGGCCCTCGGGGAGGCACCGGATATCACGGTGGTCGCCGATACGAGGGTCGGCGAGGAAGCATTACGCGTGGCCGAACTGCGGCGACCGCAGGTCGTCCTCGTGGATGCCGAATGCGAATTCATCCGGAGACTTGCCCAGCCTTCGGGGACGGCGGTACCCGGAGTCGCGCCGGGGATAATTGTCCTGACCAGCAACGCCCTTGACAGCCATCTGCTCGGGTCGCTGAAGGCGGGCGCCCGTGGGTTTCTGCTCAAGAGTGCCAGCCAGGACGAGCTGGTCTCAGCCGTCCGTGCGGTTGCTGACGGCGCGGCCTTCTTGTGCCCCACGATGACCCGACGACTGATCGATCGGTTCGAGATCCTGCCGCCGCCACATGAGCGGTCCCACGCGGTCGCCCTGGCAAGCCTGAGCAGTCGCGAGACCCAGGTTCTCTGCGGTATAGCCATGGGCAGGTCGAACCAGGAGATCGCCCACGAGCTGCACGTCACGCTCGCCACCGTGAAGTCCCACGTCTCCCGCATCCTCGCCAAACTCGAGTTGCCGAACCGGATGCACGCGGCGCTGATGGCCCAGCGGAGCGGTCTCGTGCACCCGCCCCAGCCACCGCGGGCCGAACAGGCCCCGGCAGGCCCGCTGTCCTCCGGCCGCCCGTCCCGATCCCATGGTCAGGCGGGCTTGGTGAACGCGAGGACCACGTTGTGACCGCCGAAACCGAAGGAGTTCGAGATGGCTGCGGTGACCCTGACGTGCCGCTGGGTTCCCGTGACGATGTCCACCTTCACCTCGGGATCCTTGACGTCGAGGTTCCTGGTCGCGGGGATCACGTCGGTGAAGACGCTCAGGACCGTGAAGATGGCCTCGATCGCGCCGGCCCCGCCTATGAGATGGCCGGTGATCGACTTGGTCGCCGTCACCAGAGGATGAGGGCCGAGCGATTCCAGCAATGCCGCCGCCTCGATACGGTCACCGACGGGCGTACCGGGAGCATGGGCGTTGACGTGAACGATGTCCTGCGGGCCGAGGCCGCCGGAGCGCAAGGCCTCGCGGATCGCACTGATCTGACCGTCAGCTGACGGAGATGTCATGGTGTGCGCGTCGGAACTCATCCCTGTACCGGCGAGCGTGGCATACATTCGCGCGCCACGAGCTTGCGCGAACCGGGTTCGCTCCAGCACGACGGCGCCGCCGCCCTCGGACATGACGAAGCCGTCACGGGCGCTGTCGAACGGCCGCGATGCGTTCTGAGGGTCCTCGTGACGGCCGGACAGGGCTCCCATGCGGGCGAAAGCCGCCATGGACAGCCGGCCGATGCATGCCTCGGTGCCGCCGGCGACAACGACATCGGCCCGCCCGGCACGCAGTATGGCGAGCCCCATGGCTATCGCCTCCGCTCCGGAGGCGCAGGCGCTGGTCGGCGCGTGGGCGCCGGCCCGGGCGTCGAGAGCCAGACTGACGGCGGCGGCCGAACCGTTGGGCATCAGCATGGTCACCGCGAACGGCGACACGCGGTCCGGCCCCTTGGCCAAGGACAGGTCGTGCTGGTCAACCAGCGTCGTCCCGCCGCCGAGGCCGGTGCCGATCACCACGGCCAGCCGCTCCGGAGCCACCTCGGGCGCGCCGGCGTCGGCCCATGCCTGCCGGGCAGCCACCATCGCAATCTGCTGGCAGCGGTCCATCCGCCGGGCCTCGACCCGGTCCAGTACCTCGGTCGGTTCCTGGCTCAGCCGACCTGCCAGCCGTACGGGCAGATCGCGAGCCCACGGTTCGTCGAGCACGGTGATCGGGGATTCGCCGGCCAGCAGCGCCTCCCAGGTGGAGTGGACGTCGCCACCCAGCGGCGTGGTCATTCCCAAACCGGTGACCACAACGCCGGTCGTACCCAGGACCTCCCCGTCCGGGAGATCGGGGAGCTTCGGATAACCCAAGAAGTAGTCGTCAGATGCGTCGTAGGACATCAAGGTTCCCTTTCTGAAGCCTTCTGAGGAAATGTTCTCCCTCGGATACGGGCCATTCGTCGTCCACTGGCCGTCGTCATGACGGTAGCCAGCACGAGGCGCTTTCCGTAACAGCCGACGGACCGAACCGTGACGGCGACCGGAGGATGGCTTTCATCCGCCTTCCGGCCTACTCGAAGCTCGCCTCCGGTAGGGGGATGGACACCATCCCGCGGCGGATACCCGATATTTCTCTGCCGACTTAACGTCTCTTCGAGTGGAACCACCATGACGCGCACGTACAGCAATGGCTGGATACGTAACCAAATTCCGGCGGGTCCGTGAGGAAATGGCAGAGGCAATGCCGCCGGCCGAGTCGAACAGGAGGATCACGATGTCAGAGGATGCCGTCACAGGATCCCGACCGGAGCCGACGACCTTGGTCGAGCTCTGCAGGTATCGCGCGTCCAGGGAGCCGGATCGACGGATGTTCGCCTTCCTGGAGAACGGTCTCGAAGAGTCCGACTCACTCACCCTCGCCCAACTGGACACCCGGGCAAGGGCAATCGCGGCGCGTCTGAGCAGGCAAGCCCCGCAGGGCGCCCGTGCCGTGCTGAGTTACCCGCCCGGCCTCGACTTCGTGTCCGCCTTCTTCGGCTGCCTGTATGCCGGCCTGATCGCGGTGCCGGCTCCTCCGGTGCTGCGCGTCGGCGTCGACGACCGGTATACGCGCTTCCGGGCAATCGTCAACAGCTGCCGGCCGGATGTGCTGCTGTCGAACGGGTCAAGGCTGAACCGTGTCGACGCGTTGCTGGAGGACATTTCCACACCATGCCGGCCGACCTCTGTGGCGACCGACGAGATCAGTGAGACGGACGCGTACGGCTGGAACGCCCCCGAAATCGGCCCGGACACGATCGCGTACCTGCAGTACACCTCCGGCACGACCGGTCCGCCCCGGGGTGTGGCGCTCACCCATGGCAACGTTCTGCACAACCTCTCGCTGATCTTGGCCAACGGTACCCGGGCCACGGACGACTTCGACCGACTGCCGCCCGTTGTGTCCTGGCTGCCCGTGTTCCACGACATGGGACTGATCACCGGGGTCCTGCAGCCGATCTACGTCGGGTACGACGCCGCACTGATGCCGCCCTCGGCGTTCACCCAGCACCCGGTCAACTGGCTCCGCGCGATATCGGACCGCGGGGCGGGCATCAGTTCAGCCCCCGGTTTCGGGTACGAGTTGTGCCTGCGGCGCGTCTCCGAGGAGCAGTTGCGTTCCCTCGATCTCAGCGCCTGGCGGATCGCGGTGGTCGGCGACGAGCCGGTGCGCGCGGAGATGATCGACCAGTTCAGTGCCATGCTCGCCCCGTCCGGCTTCCGCCGCGAGGCGTTCTTCCCGAGTTACGGCATCGCCGAGTCCACTGTCATGCTCAGCGGCGGGCCGGTGGAGCCCGAACCGGTGATCCGCCGGTTCGACGCGGTGGCGCTGGCGAAAGGCAAGGTGCAGCGAGCCGGTCGCGAGGACGAGGTCCGCCGACTGGTCGGCCTGGGCCAGGTGCACCCGTCCATGACCATCGCGGTGGTGGATCCGGCCACCGGCGATCCGTGCGCCCCGGACGAGACAGGGGAGATCCTGGCTTCCGGACCGAGTATCGGTGCCGCGTACTGGAACGCCCCGAAGGAGACAGCGCGTACGTTCAACGCCACCGTGCGCGGCCACGAGGGCCGGCGGTTCCTGCGCACCGGCAGCCTGGGCTTTCTGGACGGCGGTCAGCTCTTCGTCACCTGCCGTGTGGACGACCTCATCGTCGTGGAGGGCATGCAGCACTACCCGTACGACATCGAGGCGACCGGGGCGGCAAGCCATCCCGCCATACGGGAGGGCTGCTGCTGCGCCTTCACCGTCGAGGACGGCGGACGCACGCGCCTCGTCGTCCTGGCTGAGATCAACAGCCGGTACCGCGTCATGACCGAACCCGTCCCGGACACTCCGTCAGGTGCCCGCGCGACCCTGGCGGCGGACGAGGTCGAAGAAGCCGTCCGGGAGGCCGTCTTCGCCGGGCACGGCCTCCGGGCCGACGACATCCTCCTGGTCAAGGCCGGTGCGCTGCCGTTCACCACCAGCGGCAAGTTGCAGCGCGCAGAGTGCCGGTCCAGGTACCGGGCGCGGGCATTCGCGACAGTCTGAACCTCGCTCCATGCAGGGGGCGCGCGAACTGTCCCGCCGCCTTCTTCCTCTTCCTCCGTTTGGAGTGGTCACATGCGAACCCATCACGAGCACGGTGTCCGACTGCCCGAGGCGGTGGCCGGTGAGTACGGCACACTGCCGACGCTGATCGACCTGTGCCGCACTCGTGCGGCAGCCGAGCCCGACCGGAAGAGCTTTGTGTTCCTGGGCGACGGTGTCGAGGAATCAGAATCACTGACCCTGGCCGAACTCGACCGCCGGGCGCGGGCGGTCGCCGTGACGCTACGACACAAGGTTCCTACCGCGCGCGCACGCGCGCTGCTGAGTTACCCGCCGGGACTGGATTTCCACGCCGCCTTCCTGGGCTGCATCTATGCGGGTCTGATCCCGGTGCCGGTGGCTCCGCTCGACGGGACGCGGAGCAATGCCAAATGGACTCGGGTGGAGTCGATCGCCGCGAGTTCCGAGCCCTCGCTGTTCCTGTCGACCGGCCCAGTGCTTGCCGCCGCGGAGCACGTCCTCACCGACACCGACGGGCTCGCCCAACTCGACCGGGTGGCGACCGACGAGGTACGCCCGGACCTCGCCCAGGAGTGGACCCCACCGGTGGCCGCCGCTGAGATGGTCGCCTATCTGCAGTACTCCTCGGGATCGACCGGTGTGCCGAAAGGCGTCGCGATCACTCATGGCAATGTGCTGCACAATCTGTCGTTGATATACGACAACGCGCGTCGGTCTGCCGACGACGTCGGGCTGCCCCGCCCGTCGTCGGTGTCGTGGCTGCCGCCGCACCACAACATGGGCCTCATCTGCAATGTCCTCGACCCCCTTTTCTCCGGCCGGGACGTCACCCTGCTGCCGACGATGACCTTCGTGCAGCGTCCGCTCACGTGGCTGCGGGCCATCTCCCGGCTCGAACGCGCGGACAGCTGCGCGCCGAACTTCGCCTACGACCTGTGCGTCCGCCGGGTGACGGACGCACAGCGCCGGGAACTCGACCTCAGCCGCTGGGAGATGGCGCTGGTCGGAGGTGAGCCCGTCCGTCCGGATACGCTCGACCGCTTCAGCGCGGCATTCGCGGAGGCCGGCTTCCGGCGCGAGGCGCTGTCCCCCGCGTACGGCCTCGCCGAGGCGACAGTGATGGTCACGGCCGTGCCGGTCGGTCAGGCCCCGGAAGTCCTGCGGCTGGACTCCGAGTCGCTCGCCGCCGGAAAGGTGCGCCCGGCCGCGTCGGCACAGGACAGCCGGGAGTTGGTCGGCTGCGGCCCGATCCATCCGTTGAGCACGGCCATAACCGTGGACCTGGAGACAGGCAAGCCCTGCGGGGAGGACGAGGTGGGTGAGATCTTCGTATCCGGCCCGAGCGTCGCAACGGGGTATCTGAACGCTCCCAAGGAGACTGCCGAGACCTTCATGGGGTCCATTCCCGGCCAGCCGGGGGAGCGGTTTCTCCGTACTGGTGACCTCGGCTTCGTGCGGAACGGGGAGCTGTTCATCACCGGCCGGGCAAAGGATGTCATCATCATCGCCGGTGCCAACCACTACCCGCAGGACATCGAGGCCACCGTTGAGGCCAGCCACCCGGCAGTCCGTGAGTTCGGTACCTGCGCGGTGTCGGTCGACGACGGCTTGCACGAACGGCTCATCGTGCTCGCCGAGACGACGACGGCAGCCGGAGGCGAGACCGGTGATCAAGTGACCGCCCAGGAGATCAAACAGGAGATCAGGCGCGCGGTCCACGCGGGACACCGCATCCAGGTACACGATGTCGTCCTCCTCAAGCCGGGGACGCTGCCGCTCACGACGACCGGCAAGCTGCAACGGCGCGACAGCCGGGACCGGTACCTCGGGGGTTCCTTCGAGGCAGCCCTCATCGAATGACGGTGCGCGCCCTCTGCGCATGCGGTGCCCTGGCGGTGCCTTGCCGGCCAAGGCACCGCGCAGGTTCGACGACGCCGGATCCCGTTGCCGCCCGGGACGCTGACGGAGTCGATCCGCAGGAATCCGTCTTGCCAGGTCTCTCAGGGAGCGAAAGGGACCACGCGGGGACCACAAGGACAGGAACCAACCGATGATGACCAGGCTGGGCAGACACAACTGCACACGTCTGAGCTGCAAGAACGTCACGAATCGTCGCAGGATGGCAAGGACCGCCAAGATTCCCGAAGGACTCATCATCCGTCGGCCGTGGGTCCGAGTCCCACCCGCCCCACCGGAGCGGTCCGTGGCGGTCGGCGCGTCGCTGACCTGTTCTGATCTGTCGGTGAGCTGTCAGGACGCGGGGACCGGCCAGTACGGACGAGGGGACCAAGGAAACGGCCCCAAGAGGAGACGGCCCGAGAAACCACTCGATCCTCTGGTGTGGTGACCCACCTCCGCCGGTGCGTAGGGCGCATACGGTTCGCTTCGTTTGCTTTCGGCAGAGGGAGGGGGCGGGCCACTACTGCAGTGCGTGGACCGCGGCCGAGAACAGCAGGGGCATCCGAGATGCTGCGGGAGCGATGAGGCGGGCGGTGCCAGGACGGCGGCTCGCGGCCAGCAGGGCCCCGGTCAGCAGTCGGTGGCGTCGGGTCAGCCGGGTCCAGGCGCGCTCGTACTCGTCCGGTCGCCCGGCGGCCAGGCAGCGGACGGCGGCCCCGGAGGTCGCCAGTGCGAGGGCGATGCCCTCTCCGGTGAGGGCGTCCAGGTAGCCTGCGGCGTCACCGACGAGCAGGACCCGTCCGGCGGTTCTGCGCCGTACCCGTTGCAGCAGTGGTCCGGCACCCCGTACCTCCGTCGCGGCCGGGCCGCGCAGCGACGCGGTGAGGGCCGGGAAGGCGGCCAGGTGCTCGTCGTACCCGCGGCGGCTGCGGCTGAGGACCGCGACGCCCACCAGGTCGTCGCCGACCGGTGTCACGTAGGCCTCGCCGTGCCGCGACCAGTGGACCTCCACGAAGTCCGTCCACGGCTCGACGCGGTAGTGCCGGCGCAGTCCGTAGCGGCCGTGGGCGATGCCCGGCAACTCCAGCCCCAGACCGCGGCGCACCGGAGAGTGCAGGCCGTCCGCGGCAATCAGCCAACGGGCCGTGGTTCCGGCGGCGGTGACCGTGTCCGCGCTCTGGTGCACCTCGCCGACCTTGCCCGGCAGCATCCGCACGCCGACGTCGAGAGCGCGCTGGTGCAGTGCGAAGTGCAGCGTCGTACGACGGATTCCCAGCCCGTTACTGCCGCGGAAGGACGCTTCGGCGCGGGCGGCGCCGTCCACGTAGCGGATGCCGCGCAGTTCGCGGCCGGTGACCTCGACGCCCAGCGCCCGCAGCGCGGTAACACCACTGGGCATGACTCCTTCTCCGCAGGCCTTGTCCACGGGCGCGGTTCGGGGCTCGACGACGACAGTCTCCAGGCCGGCGAGCGCGGCGTGGATGGCGGCCGCCAGTCCGGCGGGTCCGCCGCCGGCCACCAGTACGTCGATCACGTCGGAGCGGGCGCGGTCGGCGCGGTCGCGGCGGCCAGCGCCCGGTTCTCGCAGCGGATGCGTACGGTGAGAAGGGCGGCGTCGAGTACGGTGAACGCGGCCGCGGTGACCCAGGCGGCGTGGACCAGGGGCAGGGCCACGCCCTCGGCGACGACGGCCACGTAGTTCGGGTGCCGCAGCCACCGCCACCGGTAGGGGCCGCCGGTCACCAGCGGCAGGCCGGGTACGACGATCACCCGGGTGTTCCAGCGGGGGCCCAGGGTGTGGATGCACCACCACCGCAGTGCCTGGGCTCCCGCGAGTGCGGCCAGCATGGGCCAGGCCAGGGCGGGTACGAAGGCGCGGTCGGCCAGCCACACCTCGGCCGGGCAGGCGATCAGCAGGCCGGTGTGGAGGGCGACCATGGCCGGGTAGTGGTCCTGCCCGGCCACGGTCGCGCCGCGGGCGGTGCTCCACCGTTCGTTGCGGCGGGCGACGACGAGTTCGGCGACGCGCTCGGCGGCGACGGCGGCCACCAGAAGTCCGTACCAGATCATGTGTCCTGTGTCCTTCGCGTCCTTCGGTGGTCTGAACTACCAGCGCAGCAGGACGAGTTCACAGGCGAAGCCGGGCCCCATCGCCAGCAGCACACCTGGGGTGCCCGGCGGCGGGCGGCGTTCGGCCAGGGTGTCGCGCAGTACGTGGAGCACCGATGACGAGGACAGGTTGCCGACGTCGGCCAGGTGACGCCAGGTCACATCGAGCGCGTCGTCGGGCAGGTCGAGGGCCTCGGTGACGGCCTGAAGAACCTTGGGGCCGCCGGGGTGGCAGACCCAGGCGGTCACATCCTTCGGCTTGATCCCGTGGTCGCCGAGGAATCCTTCGACGTCATCGGCGAGGTAACGGCGCACCAGATCGGGGACCTGCGGGTCGAGGACGACCTGGAAACCGGTGTTCTTGATGTCCCAGCCCATGACGCGTCCGGTGTCCGGGTACAGGTGGCTGCGGGAGTCCACGATCGTCGGGCCGCCGCTCTCGTCCGGGCGGTCCGGGCGGTTCGCGCCGCAGGCGACGACCGCGGCGGCGCCGTCGCCGAACAGTCCGGTGGCGACCAGGTTGGCCATGGAGGCGTCGTTGCGCTGGAAGGTGAGCGAGCACAGTTCGACGGACAGCAGCACTGCCACGTGGTCGGGGCGGCCCAGCAGGTAGTCGTGCATACGGGACAGTCCGGCGGCGCCGCCGGCGCAGCCCAGGCCGAACAGGGGCAGCCGTTTGACGTCCGGCCGTAGTCCGAGGCGGCCGGCCAGGCGCGCGTCGATCGAGGGGGTGGCGATGCCGGTGACGGAGGTGAAGATCAGCAGGTCCACGTCGGCGGCGGTCAGGTCGGCGGCGTGCAGAGCGCCCCGGACGGCCTGGGCACCCAGGTCTGTGGCGGCGGCGATGAAGACGTCGTTGGAGGCGCCGAATCCGTCCAGTTCCCCGTACCGTTCGAGCGGCAGCGTCATATGGCGCGAGCTGACCCTCGCGCCGCGGTGCAGCCGGTCCAGGACCCGGCGGTCGGTACCCTCGGGCAGGCAGGTGCGAGCCACCATGTCGGTGATCTCGGACTGGGTGCGACGGTGCGGTGCGAGAGCACCGTGAACTGCGGAGATCCGCGTCATAGGGTTCCGTCCGGTTACCAACTCGGGTGAGTTGCTCCCCACGTGTTCCCCGGACCGGGACTTCGACACCATGGATCGCCCGTCCAGCCGTTCGCCCCGGAGTGCGCGTGCTTCAGCCGGGTGAGCAGGGCGCCTACGATCGGCCGGGTGGGCACTCCTGAGCAGTCGACGACCGGCGGCCCCGAGGCGAGTTGGGCCGGCCGGGTGGGTGGACTCGCCGGGTCGTGCCACCCCGGACCTGTCGTGGCGGTCACCACCCTGATGGCCGCGCTCGCCGTCACCGCCGGCCAGAGCGCCGCGCGTTGTGTGCTGACCGCCGCCGCCGTTCTGACCGGGCAGTTGTCCGTCGGCTGGTGCAACGACGCGGTCGACGCACGCCGGGACATCGCCGCCGGCCGCCGGGGCAAACCCGTCGTCGACGGCACGGTCGGTGTGACGGAGGTGTGGGTGGCCGCGTATGCCGCGCTGGCGCTGTGCGTGCCGTTGTCGTTCGCCTGTGGCCTGTGGGCGGGCGCCGTCCACCTGGCCGGAGTGGCGGCGGCGTGGGCGTACGACCTGCGGCTCAAGGCGACGGCATGGTCCTGGGCGCCGTACGCGGTGGGATTCGCCGCGCTCCCGGCGTTCGTGGCGCTGGGGCTGCCGGGACAGCCGTGGCCGGCCTGGTGGGTCGTCACCGCCGGGGCGCTACTGGGGGTCGGAGCGCATCTGGGCGATGTGCTGCCGGACATCCGCGGGGATCTGGCGACGGGCGTACGGGGATGGCCGCACCGGCTGGGCCCGGACGGCGCGCGACTGCTGCTGCCGGTGCCGCTGGTGGCCGCGTCCGCGGTGCTGGCGCTGGGGCCCGCCGGACCATCCGGCAGATGGGGAGTGGCGGCGCCGGCGGTGGCCGGCCTGGTCGCGGTGGCGGGGACGGTGCTGGGACGCCGCCGGCAGCGGGCGGCGTTCGCGGCAGCCGTTGCCGTGGCGGTGGTGGACGTGGCGTTGCTGCTGCTGCGCGGCACCGGGATCGCCTGACCGTTCCGCCTCGCCGACCGGCGCACACCGGACGAAACCCGCGAGCGGAAGCCGGAGTTCCCCGATCCCTGCTGCGGTTGCCGTCAGCGCGCGACTGCTGTTCCCGGTCGTGACCACGTCGCGGTTCGTCCGACCCGCCGGTGCCCGTACCGAGCAGGACCAGGGTGGCGATGTCGGCGCAGCCCAGTGCGTCGGCCGGCTCCTCCGGGTCCAGCCTGCCCGGCGACGTGACATGCGTGTCCAGGATTCCGGCGCTGACCGTACCCATCTGCAGGGAGAAACGCGAAGACCGCGCTCGCTCCGGTTTCCGCGGCGGCGAACACGGGTCGGCGGGAGACGGTGCTTCATCGGTCCTCAGGTCGGGCGTCAGCACCGTGCCCCCGCCGTTTCAGTGCACGTGCCACGCGTGGGAGCTCCTCGTGCAGCAGCCGGCCGACCAGGGCACCGCCGAATACGACGAGGCCCACACCGACCAGCCAGGACTGGATGACCAGGACGGTTCCGACGGGGCCGTAGGTGATGGCGTTGGACGCGATCAGCGGCGAGTAGACGAGCAGGGAGAAGACCCTGAGACCGAGCAGCCCGACCATGGTGGCCACCGCTCCGGGCAACAGGGCGTACCAGCGAACCCGCCCGCCGAGCAGTATGCGCTGCGACCACCAGAAGAACAGGACGGCGCTCAGCGATGCGGCGAACGCGCCGACCAGGGACTCGGGTCGCAGCGTGGTGATGGCGGAGACGAAGAGGTAGCCGATGAGTACGCCGAGCCACACCACATGGCGCCACCTGGCCCACCAGCGGGCCGGGGGCAAATCCCAGACCTTCTCATAGCCGGACTGCACCGCCACCCCGAAGGCCAGGCCGAAAGCGGCGAGGACGACAATTCCGAAGACGGTCGTGGTCCGCAGAGCCTGACCGGGGCGGGTGAACAACTGCTCCACACGTTCTCTGGAGGCCGTCGACACGCCGAGTCCTTCCCCCAGCCACTGCGCGAACCCCCGCCCATGCTCTGGATCGGCCGAGGAGACAATGATCAGCAGCGGCACCAGCGTGATGAACCCCAGCGCCGCGAAGCCCAGCGAACGCTGCACCAACTCCAGATCGCTACTCCGCCGCCATCCGCGTCCGACTGGTGAATGGCTGATCACGCGGCTCAGGCGTTCGAACAGAGAGGAACGGCCCGCAGCACCCGAAGTCTTCATCGGCATGCCCCTCGATTACCACGGCCGGCACCGGCGCCCCGAGAGGGCGCGACGCACAGCCTCCCCAACGGCTCAGGAGATCGAGAACCATGCCTTCCCGGACTTGCCCAGCAACCGCTGCGCCGGGATCGCCCCGCAGGTACGCGAACTCTGTGAGAAGCACGCCATCCTGTACGTCACCGGCCCACTGTGGCGGTAGTACGCCTCCACCTGGCGACGCATCCTGCGCTTCACCGGACCGACCGGCTGAACGCAGAACACAGCCGCCGCAGTCCGACCGGTGTGATGTGCGTACCGCATTTCCTCGGTGTCGCCCTGGCCGTGTGCCGCTGTGTGCACGTTGCGGTAGCCGTGGACATGGGTGGCGTGGTGGACGGAGAGGGCGGCGATCTGGTCGTCGAACTGCTCGCCGTCGGGGAAGCCGCGATTCCTCGCCAGGCCGACAAGGAGCGCGTCGGCCGCGGTGACGGCCTTATGCGGTGATTCGACGAACTGTTCCTGAACGTCGGCCCACTGGGCCCTGTACCGTGCGAGGTCCTCGGGCGACAGCGGCTGCTCGTTGAGGGAGCCGTGCTGCTTGACGCGCTCGCCGAGTTCCTGCTTGGCCGCTTTGGTGTCGCCGTTGTGGTCGGCGACGGCACGGTCGTACTCGGGTCCGAAGCGGTGCTTCAGCCCGTGTCCACCGTCGGCATGGATGCGTCCGCGTCCGACGATGAAGAAGACGGCCGCCGCGATGACGAGCACGGCGATGATCACGATGGTGAGCATGGCCGCCTTCTCTGGCTCTCGGCTCGTAAGCAGCTTTGCTGCATTGCTGTTCCCGTCAATTCCTGTGGGCTGATTCCGCGTTGGCCTGCCCGGGTGGCGTCCACGCGATCTGGTCGTCACCCGGGCTGTGCTGGTCAGTGCTTGAAGGCGTCCTTGGCCTTGTCGCCGGACTGCTTCAGGTTTCCGGAGATCCGGTCGGTCCTGCCTTCGCGCTGCAGTCGCCTGTTGCGGGTGGTCCGGCCTATGCGTTCGGTGACCCGGCCCTTGAACGCCTGGGTCTTGTGCTTGATCGTCTGTCCGACGCTCATGGCTGTCCTCTGCTCATTGGCTGGATGGGCTTCCGCGGGTGGGAGAGCGCGCTGGTGTGGACTACCCGCGACTGCGGCCGTATCGGCCGCCGCCGCGCCCACCGCCGCCGCGCCCGCGCATGGCGAAGCCGGCGATCCAGAGGACCAGGAGGACGGCGGCGACCCACCAAAGGGCCTGCATGGTGAAGCCGAACCCGAACACCACCAGGATCAGCAGAAGGAGAAGAATCCACAGGATCATTGCCGGGCCTCCAGATCGCGGGAAGTTCCTGAGTCCGCGGGGGCTGGGCGAAGCGGCAAGGTGGGATGCGTCGACCGAGTGATCCGGAGTGGCATGGCCCTACGCCGTGCTGTCAGTCAACGCCTGGTGACTTCCCTTGTCAACGCGGCGTCGACACGGGGGAGTTCTGTGAGCCGGGCAGGGGCTGCCGGGGCAGAAGGATTCGCGATGAGGGCTTCGGCCGACTCGGTCGGCGGCGACGGCAGGATGTGGTCCTCCCACCACGACAGGCCCAGCACGGTGGCGAGCAGGACGAAGGGGGCCGAAGCTGGAACGATCAGTACGTACATGTGTGTGGCCTGCGATGGGATGCGTGCGACGCGGCGGGCAGTGGATTGTTGCCCGCTTGGAGCGCATCGAGGCCGCGCCGGGATCGCGTGGCCACGGCGAGTGAGGGAGCGGCCAGTTGGTGGCAGGGCAGCTTCCGGCACTGATGCGCGAGGTGCGCCCCCGAAGGAGCGTGAGAGGTGATCGACACTGCCGGGGGCCGGGGCCGTACTGCGCACGCCGGCCCTCGCAGCACTCCCTGAACAGACGGCAAGTGGCCATCTGTACCGGGCAGAAGACCGTTACGTGGGGCGCTATCGGCAATCTCTGGGCAGGGCTACGCTGTTCGCACAGGCCCCAGCCCCCGGCAGTGATGCCTTGTTCCGCTCCGGGGAGGCCCGCCGTGTTCGTTCTGCTTCTCATCCTGATCGTGGTCCTGTTCGGCCTCGGCTTCCTCAACCCCCTCTGGTGGGTGGCCGCGGCCGTGCTGGTCTTCGGTGCCACCCGCTACGGTCGCGATCGCCGCGGCGGAGGCTGGATCCGTGGTGACGGTTCCGATCTCGGGGAGTACCGGGACTACGAGAGCCGCCGGAATCGTCAGGACCGCTGGGACCGCCGCTACAGCCGTCGGCACCGGGCGCGCTGGAGGCGCGAGGACCGTCGGGACCACGAACGCCGCGGGTGAGCAATGAAGTTGTCCGACATCCCGAAGTTCCGGGGCGGCGTCGGCCGCACCGGACGCGCCGAAATCGTCGAGAGAGGCACGTGCCATGCATCGCACAACCATGCTCCCGAAGAACTGGTGGGATCTGACGGCCGAGACCTTGGTGGAGAACCCGGCGGGTCAGGATGTCGTGGCGCTGCGCGCCGAGATCGATCAGCTGCGGCGGGCGCTGGCCGGCCGTGCGGTCATCGATCAGGCCTGCGGCATGGTGATGGTCCTGGCCCCCTGCCGCCAGGGACCGGCCAGGAACCTGCTGGGGGACGTCGCACAGCAGTGCAACACCGAACTTCCGGACGTGGCAGCGGCCGTGGTCGCCGCCTGGGAGGGCGAGCCGCTCTCGTGGCAGATGCAGCGGGCACTGCGGCGTGCGCTGCGGCGGCTCTACGCGGAAGACCGGGGGTGCGCCTCGCGACCGACAGATGAGCCGTCCGGAAGGGGAAGGCCGTGATCCATGCAGCCGATGTCCGTGAGTGGCGCGACTGCGCCGTCGTCGACAGCGAAGGCCACAAGATCGGTGTGCTCGAAGCGGTCTACGTGAACACCACCACCGACGAACCGGCCATGGCCACGGTACGGACAGGGCTGCCCACGCGGCACAGTCTGCATCTTCGTCCCCATCGAGGACGCGATCGTCGGGCCGGGCTATCTCAAAGTCGGCTATGTCGGAACACTGGTGAAGCGAGCTCCTTCGATCGGCACCGACGACGTGCTGCCCGCCGGGCAGGAGGAAGCGATCTTCAAGCACTAGCTCCAGGGAGCCGCTTCGGCAGCGTTGGGGGAGGTGACAGTCAGCGCCAGGACGGTCAGGTCACCAGGCCGGGGAGGGGTTCGGAGTCGTCGATGAAGGCGCGGGCCACGTCGGACAGTCGCCGGTTGTGAGCGCGGGCGTAGCCGCGCAGCGTGGTGAAGGCCCGTTCCATGTCGATGCTCTGGCGTTCGGCGAGTTTGCCCTTGGCCTGTTCGATCAGCACGCGGCTGTTCAGCGCCGTTTGCAGCTGCTCGTTGAGGACGGTGCTGCGATGAGTGGAGCGTTGTTGCAACAGGCTGATGGTGGCGACGTCGGCCAGGGCCTGGGCGACAAGTGTGCCGACCGGGTCGAAGGGGCCGGGGGCGGCGTGGAAGAGGTTCAGGGCCCCAACGGTCTCGTCCCGCAGGCGCATCGGCAGGGCCTGGACGGCTCCGAACCCACTGCGGTGGGCCGCGGTGACGAAGCGCGGCCAGCGGTCGACCTCCCGGGTCAGGTCGGGGACGATCACCTGTGTGCCGGCGCGGAAGGCCTCCAGGCAGGGGCCTTCGTCGTTCTGGAGCTGGAAGAGTTCCAGCAGGCGGACCTGTTCGTCGGAGGCGGCCATCACGCGGAGCTTGCCGTCGCGGTCGGCGAGCAGCACCCCGGCGGCGCTCGCATCGAGCATGCCGACGCAGCGGTCGGTGAGCAGGCGCAGGAAATCGATGAGGTCGAAGTCGGCCACCAGGTTGTCCGCCAGTTCGACGAAGGTCTTGGCCAGGAGCTGTTGATTCATCATGCACATCCTCGATTGGGACCAGTCCCGCCAGGATGGGCGGGAAGTGCAGCACGTTCGTCGGATGGCACCGGTGCGTCAGGTTTCCTCGTCGGCCCGCGTGGGTTCCGCATCCGGGGAGAACCGGAGTCGATGGGCCACCACGTCGGCGGCGACATCGGCGAGCCGACGTCCCCGTATATAGGCGTAGGCACGTAGCCGTACGAAGGCTTCGTCGACGCCGACGCCGAGTTGGACGGTGAGGATGCCGGTGGCCTGGTCGATCTCCGCCCGGTATCCGCCCAGGTCCTCGAAGCCGCGATCCAGCAGTGCGCCGTCGACCGGTGCGCCCGTCTCCTCGATCCGTGCGTCGAGCAGGAGCAGCGTGGCGAGATCGGCGAACGCCAGCGCGTCGGCCAGTTCCTCCGTGCTCAGCACGGTCGGCACGTCGGCATACAGGTCCAGGACTCCCGGGCTGATCGCCCCCATCTGCAGGGGGAGCGCGAAGACCGCGCGCGCTCCGGCTTCCAGGGCCGCATCGGCGAACACGGGCCAGCGGTCCTGCAGTTGACCGGTCAGCAGATCGGGTGTCAGGACGGCCGAGCCGTGGGTGAAGGCGTCCACGCAGGGCCCCTCGCCGAGGGTGAGCTGGAGTTCTTCCAGTTGTTCGCTGATGGTGTCGGTGCTGCAGAGGGGATGGCTTGCGGTGGTCGTGGACATCGCTGATATGCCGGCTCCGCCGACCGGGAGTGCGGCCACGGCGGCGGTGCACACGTCCAGCACGCCGACCCGGGCACCGCGTCGGGCGGCCTGCTCGGCGACCAGTACCTGGACGCGGGCCGAGCGGCTGTCGGACCTCACTCGGGCCACCGGGTCCAGGCGTCGTGTGCCAGTTCCTCCAGTCTCACCGCGGTTCGTTCCCCGAGGGGGAAGACCAGGGCATGGAACATGGTCGGGCCCGGCCGCCACACTTCTCCGACGTCCAGCCATCCCCAGGAACGGAGCGAGGTGAGGGCCGGGTGATCGTCCTGATCCACGAGGGTGGCGCCGAGTGACGCCTGGTGGTCGCCCAGCAGCCGCTTCTGTAACCGGCAGGCCACGTCCTGGTCCTGAGGGTGTGGCTGGACCAGGACGCTGCTGATCGCGAAGACGCCGCCGGACGCGGTGAGTTGCTCAATGCTCTGCGGCAGTGCTCCGTCGAACCCGGTCCACCAGAACCCGTCACGGCGCACCGGGAATCCGAAGGCGCATCCGACCAGGTGGTCGGTCTCCGCGATCACCATGGCGAACCCCGGCCGCCGGATGTCGCCGGTGAGACGGTTCAGGAAGTCCTGACGGCTACGGCTGCGGTACGCCTCGGCGGCAGACGTCTCGCGCGAGTCGACGTACAGATCCGCCAGCCCCCCGCCAAGACCCTGCGCCTGCCAGCGGTTCACGCGCCGCAACCGCACCGCGTCCAGGGTGGACGACTCGCCTGCACGGGGCTTGTGCGGCTGCCCCTGCTCCGGCTGGGCTGTCACCGCACATCGCCCGACAGGACAGCCACCAGCGGAACATTCCGGTGCGGCGCAGCCGGAGCGGCCGGGGCAGGGTCGTCCCCGCGAGACGGTGGCACCTGCCCGAGCGGAAGGCGCAGAAGCCGCAACCCGGAGCCGGTGAGGTCGAGGATCCGGCCCAGTGTCGGTGGCGGATTGTGCAGTAGCAGGATCCCGCCCGCCCCGGTGGTCTTCTGTGCGGCGTAGAGGAAGGAGTTGAGGCCGCTGCAGTCGCAGAAGGTCACGGGGGTGAGGTCGACATCGATGATGCGGATGCCGTCGCTCAGGCACCGTGCCAGTGCTGCGCGTACCAGCGGTGCCGATTCGAGGTCGATCTCGCCGGCCAGGGTGATCAGTGCCCGGTTCTGTCGGTCATGACGGTAGACGGCGAGCTGGGGGAGGGGCATGACGCCTCGGTTCAAATGACCATCAGGCAGCGAGGCGGGGATACCGGGTTTCCCGGACCCTCTTGGCGCGCCGCTGGCAGGGGCGTACGTTCGGCGGAGGCGGAGCAACGGCCGGCCCGGCAACCTGTACGACAGGACAGCGGACTCACCCAGTTCCCTCCAGGGATGCGCCGGGTGACGGACGAAGAGTCCGCTCCTCGCAGCCATCTGTGTCGTGAAACGACAAGCCGCCGGGGTCTAGGACGCCTGTTCGGCAGCATAGACCTCGCGCGGGTGCTCCAGGTGGTCCGAAGCCGCCCGGTCTCAGAATGCGGACGGTGTTAAAGGCCGCTTGCATATCCGGTGTCCTGCACGGCAGTTGGGGGAGTGGCGCGAAGGCGGCGGCCTGACAGCCGCTCAGGTACGGCAGTCCGTGGGCTGCCCGAGGAGAGGCGGCTTCGCATGACGGAGCCGAACGGTTGAACCCTGCGGAAGCCCGATCCCGAAGATCCCCGCATTGGTGTGGGCACGATGCTTCAGACCGCACGGACCGGGCTTCAGGAGCCGTCGGAGACCCGGGGCCGGACGGCCATCGCGGACGGGGTGGTGGGGAAGACCGCCGGGATCGCCCCACGTGAGGGGAGGTCCCCAGTCACCCGCACCATGGGCGCGGTACACGACCGGGTCCCAGGCGGCCACGCGAGCGCGGGACGCGGCGTCAAAGTCGAGGTCGGCGAGAAACCGACTGCCATGACCTCCATCAGATGCGCAAGGACGGTGGAGTTGATGTCGGCCGTCGTGGCCGTCTCAGGGGTGGTCCGCTCATCAAGTGCCGGGTCGAGGGGGAACTGAGTGGTCCACAAACGAGTCAGCAGGGCAGGGGCACCCTGGCTGGGAGCGTTGCCGTGGTCGAGATACCAGGTCGAGCCCTCCCGGCCGTGGCCGACCCGCAGCCGGCGCAACCAGCCTCCCGGCTTCAGGACCGTCTCGTAGACGGTCCGCAGCGTCGTGTGGGAGGTGCGGCTTCTTCGGCGGTCTGCCGCTCGCTGGCGTGGTGCAGAGGCCAGCCCGCGATCTCGGCGAAATTCAGGTGCGCTCGCAGGACCCGCAGAGCGGTCCGTCCCCGCTCCCCGCGCCAGGGCGTGGTCTCGATGCGGTCGAGCAGTGCGGCGAGAACCTTGTAGGCGTCGTGGCGGGAGCCCGGCGCCCTGGTGCTGCCGACCGCTTCCGAGGCGCTGGCCCACACCCGGTGGATGTAGTCCAGGGCGCGTGATTGCCCGGAGCGCAGCGCGATTTGCCGGGCGTGCCGGCCACCCTCCTGCTCGGGGTGCAGCAGCAGTCCAGTCAGTTGGTCGACGGTGCCGCCGACGCGCGTCACGTGGCAGGCGATGGCCGCGATGATCCGGTGTCCGTGTTCGGCCGCGCCCTGGCGGTCCGTGCGCAGGACCGGGCTTCGGCGGTCGGAGGAGAGTCTGCTGTAACTGCCCGTCGCGTAGCGGCCGGTGAGGTCTCCGAGCAGGATCAGATCGGCGGACCCCTTTGCCACCGCTGACGCACGGCCCCCGATGGACCGGCCGCCCGGTGTGAGGGGTAGATCACGCCAGGTGGTGCGGTCTTGGCCAGGTACGCGCCACGCGGTACGGTCGGGTCCGATATCGATGACGTCAAGACGGAAGCCGGTGGGAATCCGGCACGGTCGCGCCACTGTGAACGAGACGCTCCAGCCATGCTGGGCGCCCGTGAGTCAGACCCGTAGGCGTCATCCTGTGCACCACCGAGATGGGACGCGAACTCCCGAGGAGGTCCTGCCATGGCGCAGACCGTCGCTCCGCCGACAGCCACCACCCCCGTCATCCCCGCCAAGCTGCCGCTGACCGCGATAGCCCCCTGGGCGGCCTTCTTCGGCGTCCTGATGCTGGTCCTGCTGTACTTCGTCGGCGCCGAACAGGGCGCCACCTCCGTCGTCTCCGGCGAGAACGTCCACGAGTGGGTGCACGACGCCCGCCACCTGCTCGGTTTCCCCTGCCACTGACGCGAGAGACGACACGCACCCATGAACTCCGCAACGGTAAGAAACCTGCTCGTGCGAGGCATGCTCGCCGGCCTCGCGGCCGGTGTACTCGCCCTGGTCGTCGCCTACTTGCTCGGTGAACCGGCCGTCGACAGCGCGATCGGCTTCGAGGAGGCGCACGCCCACGAGCACGGGCACGAGGTCGAACTCGTCTCCCGCGGCCTCCAGTCCACCGCCGGCCTTGCCACCGGCGTCCTGATCTACGGTGTCGCCTTCGGCGGAATCGCCGCGCTCGCCTACTGCTTCGCGCTCGGCCGCGTGGGCCGCTTCAGCGCCCGCGCGACCGCGCTTCTGCTGTCCGGGACCGCGCTGCTCGCCGTGTACGTCGTGCCGTTCCTGAAGTACCCGGCCAACCCGCCGTCGGTCGGCGACCCCGACACCATCGGCAAGCGGACCACCCTGTACTTCCTGATGATGGTCCTCAGCGTGCTCCTGGCGGTCGGCGCCACCATCCTCGGCAAGCGCCTCGCACCCGGCCTGGGCACCTGGTACGCCACCCTGGTCGCGGTGGCCGCCTTCGCCGCGGTGATCGGTCTGGCCTACGAGTTCCTGCCCGTGGTCAACGAGGTGCCGGGGGAGTTCCCGGCCACCCTGCTGTGGCGGTTCAGGCTCTCCGCGCTGGCCATCCAGACCGTCCTGTGGGGCGGATTCGGCCTCGTCTTCGGCGAGTTGGCCGAGCGTCTGCTGAACCCGAAGCCCGCGGCGGTCGCCTCCGGGCGAGCGGTTCCGGCCGCGAACTGAACCCTCCGGCACACAAGAGGGCCCTTCGGAACCATCCGGGGGGCCTCTCGCGTTTTACGGACACCGGCACCACCGGGGCACGGACGTGGAACCGGATGGCGGATACCCGCACCGCGTGACAGCGGTACTGCCGCGACGCCATCGAGGTCCGGCCGCCTGAATCTCCAGGGGGTGAGGCGCCGCACCCGGCCTGTGCCGACAGCGAGGGCGCGTGCCGGTGTTCCCGGCCCGGTCGGGCCGAGCCCGTCCTTCTTCCGGTCCGGACCGCGAGCACGAACACCCCGCGGTCCGCCGACTGTTGTGCCCTCCGTGCGGCCCGAGCTCCGGATCGGCGACATGGGGCCCGTTCGTCGTGCCCGGGACCCGGGACCCGGTGCCGGGTATCAGGTGGCAGGTGCTTCCTGGTGTCCCGGCGGCACGGTGAAAGTCCCGAAGCATGATCGGCATGGCCTCCCTCTTGCTGCTAGCGTGCAACTGCATACTATTGGCAATAACGAAGTCGAAGGATGTTGGACATGGCGGTGTACACGCTCCCGGAGCTTCCGTACGACTACGCGGCGCTCGAACCGGTCATCGACCCGCAGATCGTCGAGCTGCACCACGACAAGCACCACGCGGCGTACGTCAAGGGCGCGAACGACACCCTGGAGCAGCTCGCCGAGGCGCGGGACAAGGAGCAGTGGGGCTCGATCAACGGCCTGGAGAAGAACCTGGCCTTCCATCTCTCCGGGCACATCCTGCACAGCATCTACTGGCACAACATGACCGGCGACGGCGGTGGCGAGCCCCTCGCGGCGGACGGTGTCGGCGACCTCGCGGACGCCGTCACCGAGTCCTTCGGATCCTTCGCGGGCTTCAGGACCCAGCTCACCAAAGCCTCTGCGAACACCCAGGGTTCGGGTTGGGGCGTCCTCGCCTACGAGCCGCTCAGCGGCCGCCTGATCGTCGAGCAGGTCTACGACCACCAGGGCAACGTCGGCCAGGGCTCGACGCCGATCCTGGTCTTCGACGCCTGGGAGCACGCCTTCTACCTCCAGTACAAGAACCAGAAGGCCGACTTCATCGAGGCCATGTGGGCGGTCGTCAACTGGCAGGACGTGGCCCGGCGTTACGCCGCCGCCAAGGAACGCGGCGACAGCCTGCTGCTCGCGCCGTGAGGCCGTAGGCACCCACAGACGTCCTGCTCGTGATCGTCTTCTCAACCTTCACGTGGCAGGCGGCAAGGAGAAGGGCTCCCGCGAGGACGTGACTTGCGGGAGCCCTTTCGCCCGCAGTGACCCATGGACGACTCGACCGGGACCGCTCCCGTGGTTCGGCCGCCCGCCGGGGGCCGGGGCGCGCGTGGCGCCCCGGCCGCTCGAAGGTACGGATCAGGAGGCGGGCAGTTCGCCGCGCACCGCGTGGGCGGCGGCGACCAGGTTCTCCAGGGAGGCTCGGGTCTCGGGCCAGCCGCGGGTCTTCAGGCCGCAGTCGGGGTTCACCCACAGCCGTTCGGCGGGGATGGCCTTCAGCCCGGCCCGCAGCAGTCCGGCGGCCTCCTGCGCGCTGGGGACGCGTGGGGAGTGGATGTCGTACACGCCGGGTCCCGCCTCGCGCGGGTAGCCGTGCGCGGCGAGTTCGCGGGCCACCTGCATGTGGGAGCGGGCGGCCTCCAGGCTGATGACGTCGGCGTCCAGGTCGTCGATGGCCTGGACGATGTCCCCGAACTCGGCGTAGCACATGTGCGTGTGGATCTGCGTGTCCGGGCGCACCCCGCCGGTGCTGAGCCGGAACGCCTCCGTGGCCCAGCCCAGGTACGACGGGCGGTCGGCTGCCCGCAGCGGCAGGGTCTCGCGCAGGGCCGGCTCGTCGACCTGGATCACCGAACTACCCGCCGCCTCCAGGTCGTTCACCTCGTCCCGCAGGGCGAGGGCGACCTGACGGGCGGTGTCGCCGAGAGGCTGGTCGTCGCGGACGAAGGACCAGGCGAGCATGGTGACCGGACCGGTGAGCATGCCCTTGACCGGCCGGTCGGTCAGGGACTGGGCGTACGTCGTCCAGCGCACCGTCATCGGTTCGGGCCGCGTGATGTCGCCGGCCAGGATCGGCGGCCGGACGTAGCGGGTGCCGTAGGACTGCACCCAGCCGTGCCGCGTGGCGAGGTACCCGGTGAGCTGCTCGGCGAAGTACTGGACCATGTCGTTGCGTTCGGCCTCGCCGTGCACCAGGACGTCCAGACCGGCCTTCTCCTGGAAGGAGACGACCTCCTGGATCTCGGCCCTGACGCGCTCCTCGTAACCGGCCGTGTCGATGCGGCCGGCGCGCAGGTCGGCGCGGGCGGTGCGCAGTTCGGTGGTCTGCGGGAAGGAGCCGATGGTGGTGGTCGGCAGCAGCGGGAGACCGAGGTGGGCCCGCTGGGCCGCGGCGCGCTCGCCGTAGGGCTGGGACCGGCGGGCGTCGGCCTCCGTGACGGCGGCGGCGCGAGCCCGTACCGCGGGGTGGTGCGTGATCGGCGAGTTCGCGCGGGAGGCCAGGTCGGCACGGTTGGAGGCGAGTTCGCCCGCGATCGTGCCGGTGCCCCGGGCGAGGCCCTTGGCGAGGGTGACGGTCTCCGCCGCCTTCTGGCGGGCGAAGGCGAGCCAGCGCAGGATCTGCGGTTCGATGTCCCGCTCCAGGACCGCGTCGATCGGGACGTGGAGCAGGGAGCTGGAGGCCGACACGTCGACCCGGTCGGCCAGGCCGAGCAGGGTGCCGAGGGTGGACAGCGACGTGGCCAGGTCGTTCACCCAGATGTTGCGGCCGTTGACCACACCGGCGACCAGGCGCTTGCCGGGCAGTCCGCCGACAGCGGCGAGGTCGTCGAGGTTGGCGGCGGCGGCCTCGGTGAAGTCCAGGGCGAGACCTTCGACCGGGGCCTTGGCCAGTACCGGCAGGGCGTCGCCGAGCCGGCCGAAGTACGAGGCGACCAGGAGCTTCGGCCGGTCGGTGAGCGTGCCGAGCCCGCGGTAGGCGCGCGCCGCGGCGTCCAGCTCGGCCGGGGTTCGGTCCTGGACGAGGGCGGGCTCGTCCAGCTGGACCCACTCCGCGCCCGCCGCGCGCAGGTCGGCGAGGACCTCGGCGTACACCGGCAGCAGCCGGTCGAGGAGGGTGATCGGGTCGAAGTCCGCCGGCACGCCCGGGGCGGGCTTGGACAGGAGGAGGTAGGTGACCGGGCCGACCAGCACCGGGCGGGCGCTCAGCCCGAGGGCGAGTGCCTCCCTCAGCTCGGTGACCTGCTTGGTGGAGTCGGCCGTGAAGACGGTGTCCGGGCCCAGTTCGGGCACCAGGTAGTGGTAGTTCGTGTCGAACCACTTGGTCATCTCCAGGGGCGCCACGTCCTGGGTGCCGCGCGCCATGGCGAAGTAGCCGTCCAGGGCGTCCGAGTAGGCCGTGGCGCGGTGGCGGGCGGGGATCGCGCCGACCATGACGGTGGTGTCGAGGACGTGGTCGTAGTACGAGAAGTCGCCGGTCGGCACCTCGTCGATGCCGGCGTCGGCCAGCTCGCGCCAGTTCGCGCGACGCAGTTCGGCGGCGGTGGCGCGGAGGGCGCCGGCGGTGACGCGGCCCTTCCAGTAGCCCTCGATCGCCTTCTTCAGTTCCCGGTTCGGACCCTGGCGCGGGTAGCCGTACACGGTGGCCCGTGCTGCCGCGGCTGCGGTCTCGGTGGTCACGGAGATCTCCTTCGCGAGATGAATCCCTGAGATCCCGGCAACGGGACGCGAGCGCGAAGGGGTGACGAACCGGACGGAGGCGACACGGCTCGGAACAGCGCGGTCGTCCGCCGATATGCACGCCGACCCGCCCACGAGGTCACCGGGATGTCCGCGCACGAGTGGTTCGTGCGCGGGCAGCGGGCAGGTCTTCGGACTTGCGGGCACGTCCTCCTGACGGAGGACACCTACTGGCCGTCGCTTCCCGGACCCTGTTCGTCGGGTCCAGTGCGTATGACGGCGGTCGTTCCCGCTCACCGCTGCGGGGCAGTCCCGGATTCCCACCGGGTTCCCTCTTGCGACGCATCCCGCCTGGCGGACGGGGCGAACCAGCTGCACCGGCCACCCTACGGGGTGACGTGCCGAAGAGGGCGGCACATCCATGATCCGAACGCCGGGCCGCGAGACAGGAGGCCCGGACGCCACAGGGCGGGGAGCACCGCACGCGTGCTCCCCGCCCTTCCCTGCGCCGCGACCTGATGGAGCGTCAGGACACGCTGTCCACCGGGCAGTCGAAACGGCCGCCGGGGCCCCAGTGCGTGGCGTCCCTCGCTCCTTGGGAGAGCACCCCGCAGGTCAGGTCCGTGAGCTTGTCTCCGGCGGGGGTGATCTCGCGAATGTGGATCTCCTTGTTCGGCGGGTAGTGGTGATCGCTGTCCAGGGTGATGACCCCGGATTCCCCCACGTAGTTGTGGATGCCGGGATCCTGCAGATGGGTGACGAGCGCCCTGGGCGAGAAGCCCGGGTCCGTCGAGACGATGGCGTTCATGGCCTCGGAGAGGATTTTGACGGCGTCGTATCCGAGCGCGGCGTCGTTCTCGGCGGACAGGTGGAAGGCCTGGCCGAACTTCTCGCCGAAGGGCCCGTCGGGCAGCGGGAGGCTGAACTGGTTGTAGAAGAGCTTCAGCGCGCCGTATTCCTTGCGCATCAGGCTCGGATGCAGGATCACGTCCGGCGCCGGGCTCTCCGCCAGCACCGGAACCGGGGCGACGCGGGCGCGGCAGGCCTGGTCGGTCTGCATGTGCTCGAAGAGGTCCTCCATGACGCTGGAGCGGCCCGCGTACAGGACGAAGCCGCCCGTGCTGTGGACGAGTGCGCAGACGGTGCCGGCGATGGCCCGTGTGGTGCGGCCGTTCTCCATCTCGCCGTACTTCACGAAGTGCACCGGCCCGGTCGAGCGGTAGGCGGTGTCGAACCGGTGGGCGAGGTCGGCGCTGAAGTACTCGTCCTTGGGGTCGTAGACCACGACGGCGGCCGGACCGGAGTCGCCGGGAGCCGGGTCCGTCAGGGCGCGCAGCTGAGGCGAGTGGCGGGCGAAGGACGCCATGACCTCGGCGATGCGCGCGTCGGGCGGCGAGAGCTGGAAGTACGACACGGGCGAGTCGCCGTCGACCATGCGCTGGCCCGAGACACCGGTCCCGAGGACGGTGATGCCCTGGGCCCCCAGTTCGATCGCGGCCTGCTGGGACTCCGGACGGCTCTGGTGAAGACCCATGACGGCCGCGATGTGGTCCCGGCCCGCCCGGTCGACGATCATCTTCGCGACGTCCACGGTGCTTTTGTTGCTCTTGTTCAGGCCGCCGCGCGAGCCGTAGTGGAAGGACTCGCCGGCGTTGGCGACGAGCAGGCGTACGGGCACCTGAGCCTTGAGCCGGCGGCTGTTGACGTTCTTCTGGGCGAGCAGCGCGCCGCGCAGTGTCTGGAAGCCGATCGGCGCGGTGCGCTTGGACGTCGAGCCGACGCTCAGCGGCGCGAAGAAGACGACCGTGCGGTAGGGCCGGTCCGTGTCCACCTTCGCGTTCTGGTCGCCGAGGATCTCCTCCAGCTTCCGCAGGTCCTCCGCGTACTCGCCGTGGGCCAGGTCGCAGCCGTCGTTGCCGTCGGTCAGGCCCACGACCTCTCCGGTACCCACGTGCCGGCAGGAGGCCGCCAGACTTCCGTCGGGGAGGAGTTCCACCAGTTCCCGGGACAGGACGAGACCGCCCGCGCCCAGCATCACCGCGGCGGTCGCGGCGGCCACCGGACGCCACCAGTCGCGGACAAGGGGAGGACGGAAGTCCACCGTGGCGGGCAGGGGCACCTCCGCCGCCGGGGCGCCGTCGTCCGGGGTTCGCGGCAGCGCCAGCACCCGCACCGTGTCGGTGGCGTGGCCGGCGGCCGCGGCCGAGAACGGCGAGGTCGCCTCATGACCTGTCGGGCGGGTGCCGAGGGAACCTCTCTGCGCGGGCAGCGCCCGAAGCGGCGGACTCGCGGCGTACGGGGGGAGCTCGTCCGTGGCCGCGCCCAGCACCAGCAGCGGACTGCTCTCGATGTCGTGGGCGACAGCGGCGTACGTGTCCAGGAACTCCCGGCAGGCGGATCCCGCGCCGCCCACGGCCGGCAGGAGCACCACGAAGGGCCATGCGCGCCGGGGGCGGAGGCGGCTCCACGCACGGGGCCTGGCCGCCTTCGCCAGGTCGCGGATCAACGCGGTGAGCAGGATCTCGCGGACCAGCTCCTCCTCGCGCGACTCCACCGCGTGCGCGGGCCGCGCCGCCTCGTGAGCCAGGGCGAGCCGGTGCGTCACCCGCAGGTGCACCGCCGCTTTGAGGAAGCCGCGGCCGGGCACGTCCAGCATGCGGCCCACCCACGGGTGGCGCCTGTCGACGCGCATGCCGTACCACCGGCGCCACAGCCAGCCGGCCACGACGCTCAGCAGGCGGAACGGAGCGCCCCACCATCCGTCCATGGCCTCGCCGAGCTGCGCGACGGGGAAGGCCTCGTGAAACCTCGCGGCGTACGCGTCGCACAGCAGCTTCCGCAGGGCGTGCCGCTGGCCCGCCGCGTCGACTTCCTGGACGGTGGCGCGCAGGACCGAGAGACAGGTGTCGAACTCGGGCAGCCGCAGCGCCCCGGCACCCTCCGGCATGGACTCCCTCAGCTGCTCCGCCACGTCCTCCAGCAGGAGCAGGTGCGGCCCGTCCTCCCGCACGCCGGGCCGGTCCGGCCCTACGTCGCCGACGACCGCGTACGGGGCGAAGTGGGTGCCGTCCCGGTGGGCCCCGTCGCCGGTGGACTTGAGGCGCTCCATGTAGTCCAGCACGAGTGGGGTGAGCCCCGGATCCGGCTCGGCGGTGTCCGTGACCGCGCCACCGTCCGCCACCCGGGCCAGCAGCAGGGCCGGGAGCCCGTGCTCGCGGGACCGGTGCCGGCGCGACGCGCCGGCCCGGCGGTCGATGAGGTACGGGTCGAGCACCCGGACGATCCGGTGGAGGTCGGCGGACGCGGTCCGGTGTCGCTCGTCGCCGAGGGGTGGACGCGGCAAGTGGAACCTCCAAATGGCATATGTCGAGGGGGTGTTGCGTGAGTCTATGAACGGAATGTGCGGTACGGCTGATTTGCCGCTAGTTGACCGCTAATGAAGTACCGCGTGCGCAGTGCGCTCGCATTGCGACCGTCCGCACGCCGCCTGCCGCGCCGTGGCCCGGCGGCCGGACGGCCCGGCGGGAACTCGGCTGTTTTCCGGTGTCCCCCGGCGTGGCGCCGGCCGTCGCACCGACCGTCGCCGGTGTCGGGGCCGGCGCGCTCTCCCCGTTCGCGGCCGGCGCTCAGGCCTGTCCGGATCCGTTCGTCTCGCGTACCGCCGACCTTCACACGAGGGACAGGGCGCCCTTTCCTGACGTTCGGTGCGCTTGGAAAGCTTCCTTCGCGCACCTTCCGTCAGCTCCGGCCCATGGGCCCGTCAGGACAAGAGGTCACCCACTCATGCCTCAAGTGAATCGGCGCCGATTCTTCCAACTCGCCGGTGGTACAGCGGCGTTCACCGCGCTCTCCAGCAGTGTCCAGCGCGCGGCCGCCGTGCCGGCGCATCGACGCTCGGGCACGATCGAGGATGTCGAGCACATCGTCGTCCTGATGCAGGAGAACCGTTCGTTCGACCACTACTTCGGCTCGATGAGAGGCGTCCGCGGCTTCGGCGACCCGCGTCCGGCGAGCCCGGCCGGCACCAAGCCGGTCTGGTACCAGTCGGACGGCACCAAGGACGTGCTCCCCTTCCGCCCGGAGCTGGACGACCTCGGTCTCGCGTTCATCAAGGACCTCCCGCACGGCTGGAGCGACGGGCACGCCGCGTTCAACAAGGGCAGGTACGACAAGTGGGTGCCCGCCAAGTCGGCCACGACGATGGCGTACCTGACGCGTGAGGACATCCCGTTCCACTACGCGCTGGCCGACTCGTTCACCGTCTGCGACGCGTACCACTGCTCGTTCATCGGCTCGACGGACCCCAACCGCTACTACATGTGGACCGGTTACACGGGCAACGACGGCAAGGGCGGCGGCCCGGTCCTCGGCAACGACGAGGTGGGATACCGCTGGACCACGTACCCGGAGCGGCTGGAGGCGGCCGGGATCTCCTGGAAGGTGTACCAGGACATCGGCGACGGGCTGGACGCGAACGGCTCCTGGGGCTGGATCCCCGACGCCTACCGGGGCAACTACGGCGACAACTCACTGCTGTACTTCGACCAGTACCGCAACGCCCGGCCGGGCGACCCGCTGTACGACAAGGCCCGCACCGGCACCGACGCCCGCAAGGGCGAGGGGTTCTTCGACGCTCTCAGGGCCGACGTGCAGGGCGGCAAGCTGCCGCAGATCTCCTGGATCGCCGCTCCCGAGGCCTTCACCGAGCACCCCAACTGGCCCGCCAACTACGGCGCCTGGTACATCTCCCAGGTGCTGGACGCGCTCACCTCCGACCCCGAGGTGTGGAGCAGGACGGCCCTGTTCGTCACGTACGACGAGAACGACGGCTTCTTCGACCACCTGGTGCCGCCCTTCCCTCCGCAGTCCGCGGCGCAGGGCAAGTCCACGGTCGACGTCGGCCCGGACCTGTACGCGGGCGACGCGAGCCACGCGGCCGGACCCTACGGGCTGGGACAGCGGGTGCCGATGCTCGTCGTCTCGCCCTGGAGCAAGGGCGGTTACGTCTGCTCCGAAACCCTCGACCACACCTCGATCATCCGGTTCATGGAGGCCCGGTTCGGGGTGCGCGAGCCCAACATCTCGCCCTGGCGGCGCGCCGTCTGCGGCGACCTCACGGCCGCCTTCGACTTCGCGCGGAAGGACACCGGGCCGGTCGCGCTGCCCTGCACCGACGGCTACCGGCCGCCGGACGGCGACCGCCACCCGGACTATGTGCCGACCCCTCCCGCGAACCCCGCCCTGCCCCGGCAGGAGCGCGGCTCGCGCCCGACCCGCCCGCTCAAGTACGCCCCTCTCGTGGACGGTTCGGCGGACACCGCGGCCGGTAGGTTCACGCTGACCTTCGGCTCCGGGCCCAAGGCGGGCGCGGCCTTCCTCGTCACCTCCGGCAACCGCGCCGACGGCCCCTGGACGTACACCACGGCAGCGGGCAGGACCGTCTCGGACACCTGGAACTCGGCCTATTCCGGTGGCTCGTACGACCTCACGGTGCACGGTCCGAACGGCTTCCTGCGCACCTTCAAGGGCGCCAACGGGACGGCGGGACCGGAGGTGGCGGCCCGCCACACCGGTTGCGACGTCGAGCTCACCTTCGTGAACAAGGGCGCGTCCACGGCGACGCTCAGGCTCACGAACGGCTACGGCGGACCGTCCCGGGTCTTCCGGGTCGGGGCGGGCGCGACCGTGAAGCACACGGTGGACCTGCGGGCGAGCGAGTGCTGGTACGACCTGAGCGTCGTCGCCGACGGCCGGGCGGGCTTCCTGCGGCGATTCGCCGGACATGTCGAGAATGGCCGGCCCGGGGTGAGCGACCCCGCCCTCATCACTGTCTGATGGGTCCACAACTGACCGTTGTTTTCCGGCCAGGCCACGGTAGGGTGCCCCGGTGACCACGCAATCGAACACTCCTGCAGGTTGGTACCCGGACCCGAACGGGAAGTCCCAGACACAGCGTTACTGGGACGGCTCGCAGTGGACCGACCAGGAGGCCCCGGCCGGGCAGCAGGTGCCGCACCAGGGCACACCGCCCCAGCAGCCCTTCCCCCAGCAGGCCACCGCGCCCGACCCGCGCGTCCAGCGCCAGGTGCAGCAGCAGGCCGGGGTGGCCCCGAGCGGTGTCGGCGGCGGCACGCTGTTCACCGAGCCGGTCCTGGTGGTGAACCAGAAGGCCAAGCTGATCGAGCTGACCAACGAGTACAAGGTCATGGACCAGCAGGGCAACCCGGTCGGCTCGGTCACCGAGGTCGGTCAGGGCGTGCTGCGGAAGATCCTGCGGCTCGTCTCCAGCCTCGACCAGTTCCTCACCCACCGGATGGAGATCCGCGACGCCCACGGCCAGCCGCAGCTGCTGCTGACCCGGCCGGCGAAGATATTCAAGTCCCGCGTGATCGTGACGCGTCCGGACGGTTCCACCGTCGGTGAGATCGTCCAGAAGAACATGATCGGCAAGATCAACTTCGCGATCAACGTGGACGGCCGGCAGGTCGGCGCGATCAAGGCGGAGAACTGGCGTGCCTGGAACTTCGCGATCGTCGACGAGTCGGAGAAAGAGGTGGCCCGGATCACGAAGACCTGGGAAGGCCTCGCCAAGACGATGTTCACGACCGCGGACAACTACGTCCTGCAGATTCACTTCCAGCTCCCCGAGCCGCTGCTGAGCCTCGTCGTCGCGACGGCGCTGACCGTCGACACGGCGCTCAAGCAGGACTCCCGCGGACTGGGCTGACAGGTCTCGGCAGTGACGGAAGGGGGGGGGGGGGGGGGGGGGGGGGGGGCCGGCCGGGGCGCCCCCCCCCCCCCCCCCCCCCCCGGGCCCCGGCGCGGCCCCCCCCCCCCCCCGGGGGCCGCCCCCCCGCCCGG
>NZ_JBIAQM010000033.1:0-91120 GCF_042888945.1 Streptomyces sp. NPDC002698 | reverse complement strand
TTCGGGTCCCAGCCGCCGTTGTTCACACCCCGGAACATGCCGAGCAGGTTGGTCGGGTCGACCCCGCGGCACCAGGCGACGCCGTGCTCGCGGTAGGTCGGGAAGACGTAGTCGTCGTCGCGGGTGGCCCGGCCCGAACCGATCTGGGCGGCCTCCTGGCCGAGCATCGAGGCCCACAGGCCCAGCTCGCCCTGGCGCTGCAGGGAGGTGGCCTCCGCGTCGAAGCGGCGGCTCAGGACCATGTCCCGGTACAGGCCGCGCAGCTCCTCGGGGGTGATGTCGGCGACGTACGGGTCGTACGTGGCGTCCTTGACCCGCTTGCCTTCCGGGGTCAGCAGCTGAACGAGCTCCGGCTCGCCGCCCGTCGCCCCGGGCGACTTCTTGGCGGCCGCGCCGGCGCTCCTGCTCGCGGCGCTCTTGGTACCGGTCGTACTGGCGCTCGCGGCGCTCTTCGTACCGGCGCTGCGTCGCGGCTTGCGCGCGGCAGTGCTCTCCACGGTCACGTGTGCTCCTCCGTCGGTCCGGCCCCCGGGGTTGCCGGAAGGCTGGGGTCCCCCTCGCTCGCGGTTCGAGCTCGGGAGAGCGGCTCGCCTGTTCCGGCACCCGTGCACGGGGTGGGTGCCACTCGGCCGGGAACAGGCGTGACAGGTGCCCCGGCGAGCGCCCTGCAACTGCCACGTTACCCAGTGCTTCACAATTCTGTGAAACCCCTCCTGACCTGCGATTTTTATAGGAAATCCGAGTACTTGGATACGTGGATTTCCTACTAGATCGAGCAGATCGGAACAGTCGCTGGTCACAGCACTGGTCACAGCCTTGCAGGGGGCCGGAACACCGGCACGTTATCCCGGCCACCCCGGGCTCGGGAAGAGTTCACCTGGGGCAATGCCCATGACCGTGTGTGAGACTGACTCCGTGCGCGAAATCGGGAAAATCACTGTATTCCTCCTCGATGACCACGAAGTGGTCCGCCGCGGTGTCCACGAACTGCTCTCGGTCGAGGACGACATCGAAGTGGTCGGGGAAGCGGGTACGGCGGCCGACGCGCTGGTACGGATCCCGGCCACCCGCCCGGACGTGGCCGTCCTGGACGTGCGTCTCCCGGACGGCAGCGGCGTGGAGGTGTGCCGCGAGATCCGTTCCGCGAACGAGGACATCAAATGCCTGATGCTGACCTCGTACGCCGACGACGAGGCCCTTTTCGACGCGATCATGGCGGGCGCCTCGGGCTATGTCCTCAAGGCCATCCGCGGCCAGGAGCTGCTCACGGCGATCCGGGATGTCGCGGCCGGAAAATCCTTGCTCGACCCGGTGGCCACCGCGCGCGTCCTGGAGAGGCTGCGGGACGGCGGCACCAAGGACGACAGCCGGCTCTCCCGTCTCACCGACCAGGAACGCAGGATCCTCGATCTGATCGGCGAGGGGCTCACCAATCGCCAGATCGGCGAGCGACTGCACCTCGCCGAGAAAACGATCAAGAATTACGTGTCGAGCCTGCTGTCCAAACTGGGAATGCAGCGCCGGTCGCAGGCGGCCGCCTACGTGGCCCGCAAACAGGCGGAACAGCGGCATCCTTGAATGATCAGGGGCTGGTGGCCCCTTTCCCTTTACGGCTCGCGGCCCTTTGCGGGGAGCGGGGAGCGGAGCGACGGAGAGCGGGGAATGGACGGGAAGAAGCGGACGTGAAGAATCCGTTCTCCCGGGTCCGAACGGACCCGGGAGAACCGGACCGGGTCAGCCCTCGTCCCCCGCGGCGGGGGACTCGGTGCCGCCGCCGGCCGGATCCTCGGTCGTCGGCTCGTCCGTCGGTGTGGCCGGTGTGGTCGGGGCCGCCGTGGTCGGTGCGGTCTTCGTCGGCTCGTCGGTCGGCTGGTCCGTCGTCGGCTCGCTGGTGACGCTCCGCGTCGGCTCGTACGACGGGGGGTAGTCCGTACTGTCGCCGGTGTTGGTCGAGTCGTCCGACGTGTCGTCGTCCGTGGACTGGTCCGTCGAGTCGTCGCTGGGCTGCTCGCTGGAGCCGTCGTTCTTGCTGGAGTGCGAGACGGTCGGCGACGGCGTGGTCCCGGTCTCCGAACCCGTGCCGTTGCCGGTGGTCTTGAGCGCCAGCGCGACACCGGCGGCGATGGCGATCAGCGCGAAGACCGCGAGGATCCACAGTTTGCCGCGGCCGCCGCCCCGGTTGCCGTGCCCCTCGAAGCCGCCGTCGTCGCCGCCCCCGTAGGGCGGGATGAGCGGTGCCGGGATCTGCGTGGTGCCGTAGTCACCGGGGTGCGGCAGCGCGGCCGTACCCGCGAAACCGGGCCCGTGGCCGTGCGACCCCTCGTGCATGGTGACCGGGCCGGTGTTCCAGGTGCCGGTGTGGCTGCCCTGGTCGTACAGCATCTGGAGCGCGTACTGGACGAGTCCGCGCATCTCCTCGGCGGTCTGGAACCGGTCGTCCGGATCCTTCGCGAGGGCGCGCATGACGAGCCCGTCGAGCTCCGGCGGCACCTCGCCCGAGACCTCCGAGGGAGGCATCGGGATGTCCTGGACGTGCTGGTAGACCACCGACAGCGGCGTCTCGCCGGTGAACGGGGGCCGCAGCGCGAGAAGTTCGTAGAGCAGACAGCCGGTCGCGTACAGGTCGGAGCGGTGGTCGACGGCCTTGCCGAGCGCCTGCTCCGGGGAGAGGTACTGCGGGGTGCCCATGACCATGCCGGTCTGGGTCATCGTCGACTGCGCGCCGTGCAGGGCACGCGCGATGCCGAAGTCCATCACCTTGACCGCGCCGGTCTCCGTGATGATCACGTTCGCCGGCTTGATGTCCCGGTGCACGATCCCGTGCTGGTGCGAGTAGGCCAGCGCCTCCAGGACACCGGAGACGATGATCAGCGCCTGCTCGGGCCCGGGGGCCTCGGCGTTGATCAGCAGATCGCGGATCGTGTGACCCTCGACGATCTCCATGACGATGTACGGGACGACCCCGTGCCCGACGACGTCCTCGCCGGAGTCGTACACGGCCACGACCGCGTGGTGGTTGAGCCCCGCGACCGACTGTGCCTCGCGTGTGAAACGGGCCTTGGACACGGGGTCCTCGGCCAGGTCGGCACGGAGCAGCTTGACCGCCACGGTCCGCCCGAGACGCACGTCCTCGGCGGCGAACACCTCGGCCATGCCGCCCCGGCCGAGCCTGTGTGTCAGCCGATATCGGCCGTCGCCGACCAGCCCGCCGTTACCCCACATCTCCGGCGCATCTGACATACCGCCGCCAGTCGCCTCGGGGTCGGACGGGCCCTGAGCGCGCTGCTGCTGTGCCATCAGTCCTCGCCGTCGTTTCTGCCCGCGGTCTGCGCGGTGGTTGTTACGGTCTCCGTCGGGCCACGCTACAGGCTTCGCGCGGGACGCCGGTCCGAGATGAGCGTGAGTGGACCGGCCATCCAACCCGTCGGAGTGCCGTCGGTGCAATTTCCGTGTACCGGCCGTACGTCACCTGTAACGCTTCCGCGACGCTTCTTTCTCAGACGGTCACGGAACGGGCACCGAGCTTGACGTGTCCGTGCCCTCGGGCAGACTTGGCCCGGAATAAGCCAATCGATCACGGCCGCGGGGGACGCAGAAGATGAGCCAGGACGGCGCACAGGGCCGGTACGCGGGGCGTGCGGTCGCCGGCGGCCGCTACCAGCTGCGCGATCTGCTCGGCGAGGGTGGCATGGCCTCGGTCCACCTCGCGTACGACTCGGTGCTCGACCGCCAGGTCGCGATCAAGACCCTGCACACCGAACTCGGCCGGGAACAGGCCTTCCGCGAGCGCTTCCGCCGCGAGGCCCAGTCGGTGGCCAAGCTCACCCACACGAACATCGTCTCGGTCTTCGACACCGGTGAGGACGACCTCGACGGCATGACGACGCCGTACATCGTCATGGAGTACATCGAGGGCAAGCCGCTCGGCTCGGTCCTCGACGCGGACATCCAGCAGTACGGCGCGATGCCCGCCGACAAGGCCCTGAAGATCACCGCGGACGTGCTGGCGGCCCTGGAGATCAGCCACGAGATGGGCCTGGTCCACCGGGACATCAAGCCGGGCAACGTGATGATGACCAAGCGCAACGTCGTCAAGGTCATGGACTTCGGCATCGCCCGCGCCATGCAGTCCGGCGTCACCTCCATGACCCAGACCGGCATGGTCGTCGGCACCCCGCAGTACCTCTCCCCGGAGCAGGCCCTCGGCCGTGGCGTCGACGCCCGGTCCGACCTGTACTCGGTCGGCATCATGCTGTTCCAGCTGGTCACCGGTCGGCTGCCGTTCGAGGCGGACTCCCCGCTGGCCATCGCCTACGCGCACGTCCAGGAGGAGCCGGTCGCGGCCTCCTCGGTCAACCGCTCGCTGCCCCCTGCGGTGGACGCGCTGATCGCCCGCGCGCTGAAGAAGAACCCGAACGAACGCTTCCCGAGCGCCGAGATCATGCGCGACGAGTGCCTCCGGGTCTCGCAGTCGTTCCAGGCCGCCGCACCGAACATCGTGCCGGGCGCCCAGACTCCCAGCGGTTCGGGCGTCGGCTCCGCGGTGTTCCCGCCGGTCGACCAGGGCACCCCGGCGCCCGGCCCCGTGCAGACGCCGTACCAGCCCGGTCCGTACGGCACGCCGACCCCCGCCCCGGCGTACGGCTACCCGCAGCAGGGCGGCTACCCGACTCCGCCGCAGACCGCCGCGTACGCCGGGCAGCACGGCACCTCCACGCCTCCCCCGTACAACCTCTCGCCCCAGCCCGCCGGCGGCCAGGGCCGCGGCAGGAGCAGCAAGTCGGTCGTGGTCGGCGCGGTCCTGGTCGCGCTCATGGCGGTCGGCGGCCTGATCACGGCGCTGGTCCTGAACGGCGGAACCGGCGACGACAACAAGGGCGGCGGCGACAGCACCGCCAGCTCGTCGCCCACCGCGGTCGCGGGGCACAAGGGTCCGGACACGTCGAAGAAGATCGACACCGAGAAGTGCACGGACCCGACGGAGTCGTACAACGACCCGAAGAAGATCGAGGTCCCCGACTTCCACTTCAAGAACCTCAGCTCGGTGAAGTCCTGCTTCCAGGCCGCCGGCTGGCAGATGAAGGTCACGCGCGTGGACGAGAACACGTACGGCGAGGACACGGTCATGGACCAGTTCCCCTCCGCCGGTGACGACGTCGACCCCAAGGACATGCCCGAGATCGAGCTCAAGGTGTCCTCGGGCGACCCGTCCTAGCGTCCTCGGCGACCCCGCCCCAGCGTCCTCGGACGCTCCACGGCGCTCCACGGCGCTCCACGACAGGAGTGACCGCGGACGCTCCGGCAGCGGAACCGGGAAGGGGCCCGGCACTCACGTGCCGGGCCCCTTCCCCTCGGCTTCCCGTCGGGGTGACCGCGCGTCGCCGGGCGACGGAGGCGGTGGCCCGGCCCTACGTGGTTACAGGTACGGTCCGCCCGAACGGCCTCCCGTACGGAGGTCCTCGTCGCCCTCCAGACCGCCGACACCCGGCGGAAGGGCACGGCGCATCTGCTCCAGCTGCGCCCTGGCCGCCATCTGCTGGGCGAACAGGGTCGTCTGGATCCCGTGGAAGAGCCCTTCCAGCCAGCCCACCAACTGAGCCTGCGCGATCCGCAGTTCGGCGTCGCTGGGAGTCCCCTCGTCCGTGAAGGGCAACGAGAGCCGCTCCAGCTCCTCCACCAGCTCCGGAGCGAGACCGTCCTCCAGTTCCTTGACGGAACTCGCGTGGATCTCCTTGAGGCGGACCCTGCTGGCCTCGTCCAGGGGTGCCGCGCGCACTTCCTCCAGCAGCTGCTTGATCATGCTGCCGATGCGCATCACCTTGGCGGGCTGTTCCACCATCTCCGTCACCGGGATCTCGCGGGAGTCCTCGTCCCCGGTGCCGCCGAGAGCCATTCCGTCCTGGCCCACGACCAGGATCTGAGGGTTCTCCGGCGACCGTTCGTTCCTCGGCATCTCCATGCCGCCATTCTCTCGCACCCACGTACTCCATCACGGTGGTGCCCCCCGTACACGGTGATCCACCACCTCCGTCGGCCCAGTTGGCGACAGGAAGGGTTTCCACAGCCTCTGAAGTGCGCGAATGACGCCATTTTCGGTCGAGATGCCGGGATCACGACGTCATGTGAGGCTGGTTGCGTCGATCACGGCACCCGTCTTGGCGAACCGTTCCGGGAGGGGGTCACCGACGTGACTCCATGGCTGCGCACCCTGCCCACGGCCGGACTCCTCGCGGCCGCCCTGCTGAACGGCCCCGCCCCGCTCGCGAACGCCGCGCCGACGGGCCCGGGCACCCTCGCCGCCCCCGCCCCGGCCCACTCCGGAGGCCTCTCGTACACCGCCTCACGGGTTCCGTCCGCCCGAGCCACCGCCTCACCGGCTCCGCCCGCCCAGAGCCCCGGCCCGCCCGGTTCGCCCACTGCCCCCACTCCCTCCTCGGGAGGGACCACCCCGTCCGCCTCGGGGACCACCCCGCCCGCCCCGTCCCCCTCGGGGGCCGGCTCACCGCTTCCGTCCCCCGGACGGTCCAACCCGCCCGGCCCGTCCGCGCACGGGCCCAGCGCCTCGGACGCGGCCGGCCCCACGGCCTCCGATCCGGCCCGCCCCACCCCTACGGCGGACCCGTCCCGCGCGGGCAGCTACGCGGGGGAGGGACGCGAACGTCCCGGCCGCACGGAACCGGACGGCCAGGACAGCCAGGACCCCGGCAGCCAGGACACCCCGGACCTCCAGGACACGGCCCCCGCCGCGGACACCGGGATCACGGGGCCGAGCGAAGCCCCCGACCCCTCACGCGACAACGCGGCCCCCGTCCAGCAGAGCGTCGTGGGCCCCGGCTCCACGCCCGGCGGTGACCTGGCACTCCTGCCGCTGGGCAGCGGCCTGATCCTCGTCGGCCTGGGCCTGGCCCTGGCCTTCCTGGGCCTGCGGGTACGCCGCGGCTGAGCCACCTCACAGGAAGCGCCGACGTACCGCGGCTGAGCCCCCCACACAGGAAGCGCCGACGTGCGGTGGCCGATCCAGCCCAGGGGGCGGATCGGCCACCGCGGCCGGGTCAGCCGCTAGGGGGCGACGAGCAGCACCTTTCCGATGTGACTGCTCTCCTCCAGCACCCGGTGCGCACCCGCCGCGTCGCTCATGGGCAGCTCACGGTCGACGACAGGACGGACATGACCGGAGTCGATCAGCGGCCACACGTGTTCCCGCACGGCCGCCACGATCGCCGCCTTCTCGCTGAGCGGCCGGGCCCGCAGCGAGGTGGCACTGACGGCAGCACGCTTGCTCAGGAGCGCGGCGATGTTCAGCTCCGCCTTGATGCCGCCCTGCATGCCGATGATGGCGAGCCGCCCGTTGACGGCGAGGGCGCGCACGTTCCGGTCGAGGTACTTGGCCCCCATGTTGTCGAGGATGACGTCGGCACCCGCTCCTGAGGTGGCCCGCCCGATCTCCTCGACGAAGTCCTGCTCGCGGTAGTTGATCAGGATGTCCGCGCCCAGCTCCGCGCAGAAATCGAGCTTCTCCTTGGTGCCCGCCGTCACCGCGACCTTCGCGCCCACGGCCTTCGCGAGCTGGATCGCCATGGTGCCGATGCCGCTGGAGCCGCCGTGCACGAGCAGGGTCTCGCCAGGGCGCAGATGGGCGACCATGAAGACGTTCGACCAGACCGTGCACGTCACCTCGGGCAGCGCCGCCGCCCGCAGGACGTCCAGGCCCGCGGGAACGGGGAGCAGCTGCCCGGCGGGGACGGCGACCTTCTGGGCGTATCCGCCGCCCGCGAGCAGCGCGCACACCTCGTCGCCGACCGACCAGCCGAGGACGCCCGGACCGACCGCGGCGATACGCCCCGAGCATTCGAGTCCGGGATAGGGGGAGGTTCCGGGCGGCGGGTTGTACAGACCCTGCCGCTGCAGCAGATCGGCGCGGTTGACGGCGCTGGCCACCACCTCGACCAGCACTTCGCCCTCGGCCGGTACCGGATCGGGAACCTCGTCCCACACCAGCGCCTCGGGCCCACCAGGTTCGGGAATCGTGATCGCGTACATGAGATGGACGCTACTCCTGCGCGGTGTCGCCTGTTCCTACGGCAGGTGCCGGGTGTCCGGCGCCGTCCGGATGCTCGGGGTGACCCGGACGATCGTGATCAGCCGGTCCGTCAACTGCAGTGTGCCGACGTCCGGTTCGTCGTATCCGAGCACGCGATGCCCCCGTACGACGCTGACCACGAGGTCGGTGGTGTCCCGGGCACTCATGCCGACCTCGGCCTTCGTGACGGGCCGGTCCACGATGTCGAGCCCGCTGCCCTGATGGATCAGGTCCTCCATCACCATGCCCGCGGCGGGACTGAGCACGGAGAGGCCGAGCAGTCGGCCGGCCGCGCTGGCGCTGGTGATGACCGCGTCGGCGCCGGACTGCCGGAGCAGCGGCGCGTTCTCCTCCTCGCGGACGGCGGCGACGATCTTCGCCCCACGATTGAGCTGCCGCGCGGTCAGGGTGACCAGGACCGCGGTGTCGTCCCGCTGGGTGGCGACGATGATCTGCCGCGCCTTGTGGAGTTCGGCGCGCATCAGCACATCGCTGCGCGTGGCGTCCCCGATCACTCCCGCGTACCCCTCGGCCGTCGCCGCGTCGACCACCCGGGAACTCGGGTCGACGACCACGACCTGTTCCTTCTTGAGCCCGGTCGCGCAGACGGTCTCGACGGCCGACCGCCCCTTGGTCCCGAAGCCGACAACGACGGTGTGATCCCTCAAGGTCGCCCTCCAGCGGTTCAGTCGCCACTCCTCCCGGGTGCGTTCCGTGAGGACCTCCAGCGTGGTGCCGACCAGGATGATCAGGAACAGCACCCGCAGGGGCGTGATGACCAGGATGTTGATGAGCCGGGCGACGTCACTGGTCGGGGTGATGTCGCCGTATCCGGTGGTGGAGAGGGTGACCGTCGCGTAGTAGAAGGCGTCGAGCAGGTCGACGCTGCCGTCGGAGTTGTCGGTGTAGCCACCGCGGTCGACCCAGACGATGAGCGCGGTGAGCACGAGCAGCAGCAACGCCATCGACAGCCGCTTCGCCACCTGTCGAATCGGACGCTGTACCACCTTCTGCGGCAGTTTCACCTGGTGGGTCATCAGATGCTCGTCCGCCTGGCGGGCGATCGTATCGGCGCCCGGAAGTTTCACGTGAAACACTCCCCGCTCGGATCCATGCCGCTCATGCCCCCGGACTCCATGCCGCTCATGCCCCCGGACCTGCTCAGACGAAGCACGCGTCGATCCCCGCGACGGCCCACGGCAGATCGAGGAGTTCCAGCTCCTGCCCGGCGCGCGCACCGCCCGGCGGTACGACCGCGAGCGCGTCGGCGGCGGCGATGCCCCGCAGCATCGCCGGGCCGTTGTAGTGCAGCGGCGCGGCCCGCTCGCCCCGCAGCGAGACGGGGATGAGCCGGGTGTCGTACGGATGCCCCTGCACGGCTTCCCCGAGGGGCAGGGTGTACGGCTCCGGGGCCATGCGTCCGGCCAGCGCGCGCAGCATCGGCTCGGCGAGCGTGAGCAGTCCGGAGACGGCCGCGAGGGGGTTGCCGGGCAGCCCTACGAGGTGCTGGCTCTCCTGGATACGAGCCAGCAGCATCGGATGCCCCGGCCGCACCTTGACGCCGTCCACCAGCAGTTCGGCGCCGATCCGGCGCAAGGTGGGGTGGACGTGGTCGACGGGGCCGGCGGCGGTGCCGCCGGTGGTGACGATCAGATCGGCCCGGGAGCCGGTGATCGCTCTGTGCAGCGCCTTGGCGTCGTCGCCGATCCGGCGCACCGCGACGACCTCGGCGCCCAGCGCCCTCAGCCACGGCGGCAGCATGGGGCCGAGCGCGTCCCGGATGAGCCCTTCCCGGGGAAGTCCCTCGGTGAGCAGCTCGTCGCCGAGGATGAGAACTTCGGCGCGCGGGCGGGGGACGACGGCGAGTGTGTCGTACCCGGCGGCCGCCGCGAGGCCCAGCACGGCGGGGGTGACCAGGGTTCCGAGCGGCAGCAGCTGGTCACCGTTGCGGCACTCCTGGCCGCGCGGGCGGATGTCCTGCCCGTGAGTGAGCGCCAGGATTCCCCGGGACCGGGCGGAACCCGGCTCCTGCCCGGCGCCCGTGTGCAGCCGGCCCTTGTCGTCGAGGTGCCCGTGCTCGCTGCGCAGGACGGCGGTCGCGTCCCGCGGGACCCGCGCCCCGGTGGCGATCCGGACCGCCTCGCCGTCGCTGAGCCGCTCCGGTTCCGCGTGCCCGGCGAGTACGCCGTCCTCCCGCACCTCCCAGGGCCCGGGTCCGGCGACCGCCCAGCCGTCCATGGCGGAGGTGTCGAAGGAGGGAAGGTCGGTGAGCGCGGTCAGGGGAGCGGCGAGGACGAGGCCGAGGGAGGCGTCGAGGGGGACCGAGACGGGGGTACGGCGGGACAGGGCACGGGCGGCCCGCTCGGCGACGGCCCGGGCCTCCGGCCACGGGGTGGACCGGTGACGGATGTGCTTGGCCTCGCCGCTGTTCTGGGCGCCCGGCGAGGGGACCGCTGCCGGGTCGGTTCCCTGGGTGCCCGGGACGGCACGCTCCGCCCGTCCGGGCTCGCCTGACGGGCGGGCACCCTCGCCCTTGACCAGGGCGAGCGCCTCCTCGACGTCGAAGTCGTCCGTGTCCTGGCCGTCCTGGCTGTCCCGGGTGGAGCGGGCGGCGGTCATCCGGCGTCCGGCTCGGTGGCGGGCGTGGCGGGCGTGGCCGGGGCGGCGGGCGGCCCGCTGTCCGGCCGGGCGTCGGGAGTGTCCTCGTCGGCCCAGCGGAGCGCGAGCGCGGCGGCCTTGCGGGCGGCTTCGGCGACCGCTTCCGGTCCTCCGCCGGCCCGCGCGGCCGCGTATCCGACGAGGAACGTGGTCAGCGGCGCGGCCGGCCTGGCGACGCCGTGCGCGGCGTCGCGGGCCAGGTCGAGCAGCACGCCGGTGTCGACGTCCAGGTCGATGCCCAGTTCGTCCTTGACTGCGGAAATCCATTCATCCAGCACGTGCCCATGCTCCCTGATGCGCGCTCGAGCGGCGGCGATGTCGTTCCAGGTGTCGCAGTCGAAGGACGCGACGGGGTCGGTGATGCGGGTGAGGTCGAGGGCGGCGACGAGCCGCCGGAGCGGCAGCCCGGAGAGGCTCCCGTGCGCGGCGGCGAGCGCACCCAGCTCGCGGCGCAGCGCGTCAGCGCGGTAGACAGCCACGAGGGGCTGATCCCGCCCGTCGGGGTCGGTGAGGAGAACACCGTCCAAACGGGCGCCGGGACCGTCCGCCCGGGTACCGGACCCGTCGGCGCGGGTGCCGGGGTCGTCGTGACAGGTGTCATGCCCGTCGTGGCGGGTGCCGGGCCCCTCGATGCGGGTGGCATACCCGGGCCGGGCCGGGCGGGATGCCCCCGGGATCTCGTGTGGGGTGCCGGCGCGAAGGGTGTCCAGCAGGCGCCGGACCGTCTTCTCCTCCAGGAACGGAAGGTCGGCGGAGAGCACGAGGACGTACGGCTCCCCGGTGTGACGCAGCCCGGCGTCCAGCGCGGCGAGCGGTCCCCCGCCCGGCGGGTCCTCGCGGGCCCACTCCACGGGACGCGCCGTGGGCCTGGGCCGGGCCACGACCACCGTGCGGGTGGCATCGGCACACGCGGCCAGGACCCTGTCCAGCAGGGTCCGGCCGCCCACCCGCACGCCGGGCTTGTCCTCGCCGCCGAGCCGCCGGGCGGCACCACCCGCGAGCACGACGGCGTCGTACCCGGCATCGGCACCGGGGGTGCCTCGCGGGCCGGCGCCGCCGGGTCGTCCGGTCGCGCCCTCGGGCTCGTACGCGGTCATGCCCCGAGTATGGGCGTCCGAGGAATCGGCGCCACCCCCGGGGCACGGCACAGCTACCGGGCCGGCCGGGCCGACCGGACCGCGTGTCCTACAGAGTCCGCAGAAGCACCGCCGGCTGCTCCACGCAGTCCGCCACGTACCGCAGGAAGCCGCCCGCCGTACCGCCGTCGCAGACCCGGTGGTCGAAGGAGAGCGAGAGCTGGACGACCTGACGCACCGCCAGCTCGCCCTGGTGGACCCAGGGCTTGGGGATGATGCGGCCGACGCCGAGCATGGCCGCCTCGGGGTGGTTGATGATCGGCGTGGAGCCGTCGACACCGAACACGCCGTAGTTGTTCAGCGTGAAGGTGCCGCCCGTGAGGTCCGCGGGCGTCAGCGTCCCGGTCCGGGCCGCCTCGGTCAGCCGGCCGAACTCCGCGCTCAGCCCCTCCGCGTCCCGTGCGTGCGCGTCCCGCACGACGGGGACGACGAGCCCGCGCTCGGTCTGGGCCGCGAAGCCCAGGTGCACCTGGCCGAGCCGGACGATCTCGCGGGCTTCCATGTCGACCGTCGAGTTGAGCTCGGGGAAACGGGCCAGCGCCGCGGTGCAGATCCGGGCCAGCAGTGCCAGCAGGGAGATCTTCGGGCCGCCGGCCGCGTTCATCGCCCTGCGCGCCTGCATGAGCTCCGTCGCGTCGGCGTCCACCCAGCAGGTCGCGTCCGGGATCTCGCGCCGGCTGCGCGAGAGCTTGTCGGCGACGGCGCCGCGGACACCCCGGAGGGGCACCCGGACACCCCCCGGGGACGTGCCCCGGGAGACACCGGACCCACCGGGCACCACCGACGCGATGTCCGCGTAGGAGGTCATCTGGCCGGGCAGTCCCTCGTACGCGGGCTCCGTGACGGGAGCACCGGGCCCGGCCGTCGCGGTGCGGTGCGACTGCGGCGTGGCGGACGACCGCAGCCGTCCGGTCGCCGCCGCGCGCAGCGCGTACTCGACGTCCGCCCGCAGGATGAGTCCCTCGGGACCGGAGCCATCCAGCTCCCGCAGGTCCACACCGTTCTCCCGGGCGAGCCGTCGCACGAGGGGCGAGATGACCGGAACCGGGCCGTCGCCCCGCGAGGGGGTGACGCCGTTGCGAGCGGTCCGCGCCATGTCCGCCGTGTCCGGCGGTACGGCGGCGACGGGTGCGGGGCGGCCCTGCGCGGGCCGGGCGGGCGAGGCACCCGTGCCCGCCGGGGACGGTGCCCCGGCCGGTCCTCCGGCGGCGCCGGAGGGGCGAACCCTCCTGCGCCGCGCCGGGGGCGCTCCCGTGCCGTATCCCACCAGCACGTTCCCGGAGCCCTCGTCGCTCGGCTCGTCCTCGCCGGTCCCGCCGTCATCGGCCGGGGCGCCCACGGCGACGGTCAGCAGCGGTGCCCCCACGGGCAGTTCCGTGCCCTCCTCGCCGAAGCGGGCCGTGACCACACCGCCGTAGGGGCAGGGGACCTCGACCATCGCCTTGGCCGTCTCGACCTCGACGACGAGCTGGTCGACGGCGACGACGTCACCGACCTCCACCAGCCAGCGGACGATCTCCGCCTCGGTGAGTCCCTCCCCGAGGTCGGGGAGCTTGAACTCCAGCACCTGTGCCATCAGCTCTGCGCCTCCCATTGCAGACGTCCCACGGCGTCCAGGATCCGGTCGACGCCGGGCAGGTGATGCCGCTCCAGCATCGGCGGCGGATACGGGATGTCGAACCCGGCGACGCGCAGCACCGGCGCCTCCAGGTGGTGGAAGCAGCGCTCCGTGACGCGGGCCGCGATCTCCCCGCCCGGTCCTCCGAACCCGCCCGACTCGTGCACGACGACCGCTCGTCCGGTCCGCCGCACCGATGCCGCGACCGTCTCGTCGTCGAACGGCACCAGCGAGCGCAGGTCGACGACTTCGAGGTCCCAGCCCTCGGCCCGCGCAGCCTCGGCGGCTTCGAGGCAGACGGGCACGGACGGCCCGTAGGTGATCAGCGTGGCGCTCCGGCCCGAGCGCCGCACCACCGCGCGGCCTATCGGCTCAACGGCCGGCGGCTCGTCCGGGTTCCAGGAATCCTTCGACCAGTACAGCCTCTTGGGCTCCAGGAAGACCACCGGGTCGTCCGAGGCGATGGCCTCCCGCAGCAGTCCGTAGGCGTCGGACACGGTCGCGGGCATGACGACGTGCAGGCCCGGGGTCGCCATGTAGTACGCCTCGGACGAGTCGCTGTGGTGCTCGACGCCGCCGATGCCGCCGCCGTAGGGGACGCGGATCGTGATGGGCAGGGGCATGGCGCCCCGTGTGCGGTTGCGCATCTTCGCCACGTGCGAGATCAGCTGCTCGAACGCCGGGTAGGCGAACGCGTCGAACTGCATCTCCACGACCGGCCGCAGGCCGTACATGGCCATGCCGACCGCCGCACCGAGGATGCCCGCCTCGGCGAGCGGGGTGTCCGTGCAGCGGTCGTCGCCGAACTCCTTGGCGAGTCCGTCGGTGACCCGGAAGACGCCGCCGAGGGTGCCGACGTCCTCGCCCAGGACGTGGACGGCCGGGTCGGCGGCCATGGCGTCGCGCAGGGCGCGCCCGAGCGCCTGCGCCATGGTGGCCGGTTTGAGGGCAACCGTGGTCATCGCCCGGCTCCTTCCGGGCCGTGCGGGCCCGCTCCGAGCGTGCCGTCCGCCTCGGCGTCCAGCTCCGCTCTCAGCTGGCTCTCCTGCTCAAGCAGTTGAGGAGTGGGTTGTGCGTACACATGGGCGAACAGGTCCATGGGGTCGAGCACCGGGTCCTGGTTCATGCGCTCACGCAGGTCCGCGGCCATCGCCTCGGCGCCGTCGCGCACCTCCTGGAGAGCCGCTTCGTCGAGCAGACCGCGCTCGGTCAGCTCGCGCTCCAGAAGCACGACGGGGTCGTGGCCGCGCCAGGTCTCGACCTCGGCGTCGCCCCGGTAGCGGGTGGCGTCGTCGGCGTTGGTGTGCGCGTCGATGCGGTACGTCACGGCCTCGACGAGGGTGGGACCGCCGCCCGCGCGCGCGTGGGCGATGGCCTCGCTCAGGACCTGGTGCACGGCCACCGCGTCGTTGCCGTCGACCAGACGGCCCGGCATCCCGTAGCCGACGGCCTTGTGGGCCAGCGACGGGGCGGCGGTCTGCTTGGCGAGCGGGACGGAGATGGCGAAGCCGTTGTTCTGCACGAGGAAGACGACGGGCGCCTGCCACACGGCGGCGAAGTTCAGCGCTTCGTGGAAGTCGCCCTCGCTGGTGCCGCCGTCACCGACCAGGGCGAGCGCGACCACGTCGTCGCCCTTGAGGCGGGCGGCGTGCGCGAGGCCCACGGCGTGCGGGAGCTGGGTCGCGAGCGGGGTGCACAGAGGCGCGATGCGGTGCTCGTGCGGGTCGTAGCCGGTGTGCCAGTCGCCGCGCAGGAGGGTGAGGGCCTGGACGGGGTCGAGGCCGCGGGCTACGGCGGCGAGGGTGTCGCGGTAGCTGGGGAAGAGCCAGTCGCGCTCCTCCAGCACGAGCGCGGCGGCGACCTCGCAGGCCTCCTGTCCGGTGCTGGACGGGTACACGGCGAGACGGCCCTGCTTGGTGAGCGCGGTGGCCTGGACGTTGTACCGGCGGCCACGCACCAGTTCCGTGTGCAGACGGCGCAGCAGGGCCGGATCGACCTTGGCGGCCGCGTCGGTGCCGAGGACGCGGTGGGGCAGCGCGTCGGGCAGCAACGGCGCGGGGTCGGTGCGGGGCTGCCAGGCGGGCGGCGGCGTGGGCCGGTAGGCCCCTCGCTGCTCCATGACCGTCATGACGGCACCTCCTCGTGGGAGCGGCTTCAGGCGCGTCACGGGTGTGATGCGCCTCACCTACCGATTGTTCGGTCGTCGGCACATTTTGGCTACAGGCGCCGCCAGGCTGTGGACAAACGGTTCTGCGCAGCCTGAGATGGATGCAGTACGTCCATGGTAGGGAGGCGGGGGGACATGGCACCTGAACAAATGGCCGAGCCGCCGGAGGCCGGACCCTCCGTGCCGCCCGCCCGTCCGCTCGACGCGATCGACCAGGACATCCTGCACATGCTGCAGGCGGACGGCCGTGCCTCCATACGTTCCGTGGCCGAGCGGGTCCATGTCTCGCGGGCCAACGCCTACGCGCGGATCAACCGGCTCATCGAGGACGGTGTGATCCGCGGCTTCGGGGCGCGCGTCGACCACGAACGCGCGGGACAGGGCACCTCGGCGTACATCACCCTCAAGATCGTGCAGAACTCCTGGCGCACGGTGCGGGAGCGGCTGAGGGTGCTGCCCGGGGCCTCGCACATCGCCCTGGTGGGCGGCGACTTCGACGTGCTTCTGCTGGTGCACACGCCGGACAACCGGGCGCTGCGCGAACTGGTGCTCACCCGGCTCCAGGCCATCCCGGAGGTGCTCAGCAGCAGGACACTGCTGGTCTTCGAGGAGGAGGACCTGGAGCCGGAGGCCTGACGCCACCGGCACCGGCCCCGCACAGGCCGGCCCGGCCCCCGCTCCACCGGCCCCACAAGCGCCCTCAGGACTCCTGCCGGAGCCCTCCGAAGACCAGCACCACCACGGCGTCGGCCACTTCCCGGGCGCCCATGCCCCGCGCGTCGGGGCGGTACCACTCCACGAGCGAGTTGATCATTCCGAAGACCAGCCGGGTCGCGAGCCGGACCTCCACGTCGCCGCGCACGTCCCCGTCGGCGGCCGCGGCCTTCAGGAGCTCGGCGACCCTGTGGTCGAAGTCGCGGCGCCGTTCCAGGGCCCACCGCTCGGTGTCCGTGTTGCCGCGCACCCGCAGGAGCAGCGTCACGTAGGGCAGCTCCGAGGTGAGCACCTCGACCATGCGCCGCACCACGTACTCCAGGCGCTGCACGGCGCGTCCCACGCGCGCGTGCTCCTCGTCGAGGATCTCGAAGAGGCCGTCCAGCGCCCGGCTCACCGCGCGCCGCAGCAGCTCCTCCTTGCCCGAGACATGGTGGTATATCGACGACTTGGAGATGCCGGCCGCCTTGGAGAGGTGCTCCATGGAGGTGCCGTCGTAGCCGCGTTCGTTGAAGACCTGGACGGCGACGGAGAGCAGCGTCTCGGGTGTGTACGTGTCCCGTTTGGCGGTGGTCACTGGGTGCCCTCCCGCTTCTCGTTGGCGTACGCGTGGCGGTAGAGCGCGAGCGACGGGGCGTAGCGGCCGGAGGGGTCGCGCACGTGCAGCTCGTCCAGGACGTCGTACGACCAGTTCACGCCGAGCCTGCGGCTCCACTCGAAGGGGCCGAGGGGGTAGTTGACGCCGAGGCGCATCGCGGTGTCGATGTCCTCCTCGGTGGCCACGCCCTTGGCCACCGCGTCGTACGCGAGGTCGACGATCCGGGCCACCGTGCGGGCGACGATCATGCCGGGGCAGTCCCCGATCACGCTGACGTCCTTGCCCAGCGCCTGGAAGAGACCGATGGCCTCGGAGAGCGTCTGGGGAGCGGTGTCCTGGGACGCCGACAGGGCGATCCGGGTGGCCTTGCGGTAGTCGAGTGCGAGGTCGAAGTAGACGACGTCGCGGAACTCGACCGAGGTCTGGCCGTCGGCGAGGACGAGCTGGCCGCCGCTCGGCAGCACCAGGCGGGTGCCGTGGTCCTCCTCGTCCTCCCGGACCTGGATGCCCGCCTCACGGATCAGGGCGAGAACGTCGGCGGCGGGGCCCAGGTCGCCCTCGACGACGACGTACGCGGGCGGCTGCGCCTTCTCCGCCGTGTGCGGCTCGGCGGGTTCGGCGCCGTCCCCGTAGTCGTACCAGCCGTGGCCCGTCTTGCGGCCGAACCGGCCCGCCTCGACGAGTCGCCGCTGGGCGAGCGAGGGCGTGAAGCGCACGTCCTGGAAGAAGGACCGCCACACGGAGTGCGTGACGGACTCGTTGACGTCCTGGCCGATCAGGTCGGTGAGTTCGAACGCGCCCATCCGGAAACCGCCGGACTCGCGCAGGACGGCGTCGATGGTGGCGGGGTCGGCCGCCTGGGACTCGTGGACCGCGAAGGCCTCGGCGTAGAAGGGCCGCGCGATGCGGTTGACGATGAAACCGGGCGTGTCCGCGCAGGCGACGGGCGTCTTGCCCCAGGCGCGGGCCGTCTCGTACGCGCGCGTGGCCGACGTGACGTCGGTCGCGAACCCGGAGACGACCTCCACGAGGGGCAGCAGCGGCGCCGGGTTGAAGAAGTGCAGCCCGACGAGCCGGCCCGGGTTGCGCAGCGCGCCGCCGATGGCCGTGACGGACAGGGAGGAAGTGTTGGTGGCCAGCAGGCAGTCGTCCCCGACGATGTCCTCCAGCTCGCCGAACAGTTCCTGCTTGACGTCGAGCTGTTCGAGCACCGCCTCGACGACGAGCACGCAGTCCGCGAGGTCGGTGAGGTCCGAGGCCGGCTGGAGCCGGGCGCGCGCGGCGTCCCGGTCGGCGCCGGTGAGCCGGTCTTTCGCGACGAGGCGGTCGAGCCGGGCGCCGATCGCTTCGGCGGCGGCCGCGGCACGTCCGGGAGCGGCGTCGTAGAGCCGCACGGGGTGGCCCGCCACCAGCGCGACCTGGGCGATGCCCTGGCCCATGGTGCCGGTGCCGACGACTGCCACGGGGCTGCTGAGGTCGAGTGCTGTCATGTGCGCGATCCTCCCGCACGGCGTTGTCCACAGATGCGGCGGACCCCCTTGTCCCGACCGATCGTTCGGTTACTCTAACTCTGACTGTCCCTTCCTGCCCAGCTCGCGAGCTCGACGAGGAGCTCTTGAGACGAGGAGTTGGTCCCTGATGGCCGCCGAACTCACCGCGCACCAGTTGATCTCCCAGCACCGGCCCACCCTGGATCAGGCGCTGGAAGCGATCCGCACGCGCGCGTACTGGTCCCCGCATCCCGAGCACCCCAAGGCGTACGGCGAGCACGGCAGCCTGGGCATGGCCGAGGGCAAAGCCGCCTTCGACGCCCTGCTGGGCAACCGCCTCGACCTGGGTCAGCCCGGCACGGACGACTGGGTCGGGGGCGAGGTGTCGCCGTACGGCATCGAGCTGGGCGTCACGTACCCGCACGCGGACATCGACACGCTGCTGCCCGCCATGCGCGCGGGGCAGCGCGCCTGGCGCGACGCGGGCGCCGAGATCCGCGCGGTGGTCTGTCTGGAGATCCTCAAGCGGATCAGCGACCGCACCCACGAGTTCGCGCACGCGGTCATGCACACCAGCGGCCAGGCCTTCATGATGGCGTTCCAGGCGGGCGGCCCGCACGCGCAGGACCGCGGTCTGGAGGCGGTGGCCTACGCCTATGTGGAGCAGGTCCGCACCCCCGACACCGCGGAGTGGAGCAAGCCCCAGGGCAAGCGCGACCCGCTCGTGCTCACCAAGCAGTTCACGCCCGTCCCGCGCGGCATCGCGCTGATGATCGGCTGCAACACCTTCCCGACGTGGAACGGCTATCCGGGCCTGTTCGCCTCGCTGGCCACGGGCAACGCCGTCCTGGTGAAGCCCCACCCGCGCGCGGTGCTCCCCCTCGCGCTGACCGTGCAGGTCGCACGCGAGGTGCTCGCCGAGGCGGGCTTCGACCCGAACCTGGTGGCGCTGGCCGCCGAGCGTCCCGGCGAGGGCATCGCGAAGACGCTGGCCATCCGCCCCGAGATCCGCATCATCGACTACACGGGCTCCACCGCCTTCGGCGACTGGCTGGAGGCCAACGCCCGCCAGGCGCAGGTCTACACCGAGAAGGCCGGCGTCAACACGGTGATCGTGGAGTCGGCCGCCGACTACAAGGGGATGCTGTCCAACCTGGCGTTCTCCCTGTCGCTCTACAGCGGCCAGATGTGCACCACCCCGCAGAACCTGCTGATCCCGCGCGAGGGCATCTCCACGGACGAGGGCCACAAGTCCTACGACGAGGTGGTGGCCGACATCGCGAAGTCGGTCGGCGGACTCCTCGGCGACGACGCCCGCGCGAACGCGCTGCTCGGCGCCATCGTGAACCCGGACGTGAAGGCCCGGCTGGAGGCCGCCGCCGGACTCGGCGAGGTGGCCCTGCCCTCACGGCAGATCGACAACCCCGAGTTCCCGGGTGCCGTCGTGCGCTCACCGCTGATCGTGAAGCTCGACGGCGCGCGCAAGTACTGGGAGAACGCCGGGAGCGACGACGAGGCCGCCTACCTGAGCGAGTGCTTCGGTCCGGTCTCCTTCGCCGTCGCGGTCGACTCGGCGGCCGAGGCCGTGGAGCTTCTGCGGCGCACCACCCGGGACAAGGGCGCGATGACCGTCGGCGCGTACACCACCGACGAGGCGTTCGAGCGCGAGGTGCAGGAGGCCTGTCTGGAGGAGTGCGCCCAGCTCTCCCTGAACCTCACGGGCGGGGTCTACGTCAACCAGACGGCCGCGTTCTCGGACTTCCACGGCTCGGGCGGCAACGCCGCGGCCAACGCGGCGCTGTGCGACGGGGCGTTCGTGGCGAACCGCTTCCGGGTGGTCGAGGTACGCCGGGAGGCGTGAGCCCCGAAGCCCTTCAGGCGTCTCCGGCATGATCCGCCGGAGGGGCCCTGGCTAGGCCGGTGCGTCCCCGGTGGCGCTCCAGTGGAACAGCGTCATGGCCACACTGGTCGCGAGGTTGTAGCTGGAGACCTGGGGGCGCATCGGCAGCGAGACCAGGTGGTCGGCCCGGGAGCGCAGTTCGGCGGACAGCCCGCTGCGCTCCGAGCCGAAGGCGAGCAGGGCGTCGTCGGGGAGCTTCGTCCCTCGGATGTCCTCGCCCTCGGGGTCGAGCGCGAACAACGGGCCTGCCGGCAGTTCGTCCACCGCCAGCCGCTCCACGGCGGTCGCGAAGTGCAGGCCGGCCCCGCCGCGTACGACCGTGGGGTGCCAGGGGTCGAGCGTGCCCGTCGTGACCACCCCGGTCGCGCCGAAGCCCGCCGCGAGCCGGATCACCGCCCCCGCGTTGCCGAGGTTGCGCGGATTGTCGAGGACGACCACGGGCGCGGTGCGCGGCGTGCGGGCCAGCCCCTCCAGGTTGGCGGCACGGGAGGGCCGTACGGCGAGGGCCGCCACCGAGGTGGGATGCGGTCGCGCCACGAGGGCTGTGAACGCCGTCTCCGGGACCTCGGTCAGCAGCTCGTCGAGAGCGGCGCGTACGTCGGGGGCGAGTTCGGCGGCCAGTTCGAGGACCGCCGGCCGGTCGGTCGTGACGGCGACCGGGACACGTGCTCCGAAGCGCACCGCGTGCTTGAGGGCGTGGAAGCCGTCGAGCAGGACGGAGTCGTCGCGGAGCTGGCGCCAGACACGTACCGGGTCGTTCATGCGGTGAAGCCTACGTGCGTGTGCCCGGGCTCCTCCCGAACGCCCGGTTCGGGCTCCCGGGGTCCCGGCACCGCAGGGCCCCTGCCGGGAAACAGCCGGTCACGCGCGCGTGCCGCCTGTCCACCCAGGCGCCGCAGGAAGGACGTGGGCAGGAACACGGCGTCCGCGGCGATCATCGCGAGCGAGAAGAACGGCAGCCCGAGGACCACGGCGATCACCGCGTGCTCGGTCATCATGACCGCCAGCAGCACGTTCTTGACCCGCCGGTTGAACAGGGTGAAGGGGAAGGCGACCTGCACAACGACCGTCCCGTACGTCACGAGCATGACGATCGCCCCGTGCGCGGACATCAGGTCGGACAGCGCCGGCCACGGGGAGAAGGACTCCAGGTGGAGCGGGTAGTAGACGGCGGTGCCGTCCTGCCAGCGCGATCCCTGGATCTTGTACCAGCCCGCGGTCGCGTAGATCAGACACGCCTCGGCCATGATGATCATCAGAGCGGCGTTGTGGACGAGGTTGGCGACGACGTCCAGCAGGACGCGCGGCTCAGCGGTGCGGGCGAAACGGCCGACGGCCCACCACAGGGCCTGCACCGCCCACAGCCCCCAGAAGACCGTGAGCCAGCCGCCCAGGGCACCCCCGTCGATCCGTCCCGCGCCCGTCGCCACCGCCAGCGCGATCCCGAGCCCCGCCCACAGCACGGGGCCCGCTCGGCCGGGCTCGGGCCACTCGCCCCGCGCGTACGCCTCGCGGGCGAGACGGTCCCGCCGTGCGTCGAGGGACCACACCTGGGCGCAGCGGGTGAACACCAGGTAGATCGCCATCAGGTGGAGGACGTTATCCCCGCCGTCCCCGATGAAGACACTGCGGTTCTGCAGGGACAGCACGCCGATCATGAAGACCACGGACACCGCGCGGGTCCGCCACCCCGCCAGCAGCAGGGCGCCGGAGAGCACGGCGACGGCGTAGACCGTCTCGAACCACACCTGGCTGTCGGACCACAGCAGGACCGTGAAGGCGTGGTTGCTCGCCACGAGCTGCCGGGCGAGGTCCCAGCTCCAGGGCGCGTCGGGCCCGTACATCTCCTGACGGTGGGGGTACTCGCGCAGCAGGAACAACAGCCAGGTGGCGGCGAAGCCGATGCGGATCACGGCGCTCTGGTACGGGCCGAGGGCGGACTCGGTCACCCGGGCGATGCCGCGCGCGACCGTCGGAGCGAATCGGTTCATCGGGCACTCGCCTCCGTCAGCCCGTCCGCGCGGTCGCTCCCGGGAACGGCCCACCAGGGCAGCTCCCGGACGACGGGCCGGTCGGACACCTTCTCGCCGCTCCACCGTGGAGGCGGCACGTCGGTGGTGAGGGAGCGGAACTGGACGCGTTCGACGACAGCGCCCTCGCCGCCCGCACGCTCACGGTCCAGACGCAGCACGCCGATACGGCGCAGATAGCGCTCCGAGAGGTCGCCGCGCAGGCCCACGGGGCGGTTCTCGCCGTCGTGCGTACCGAGGTAGAAGTCCCAGGCGCGGCGCAGTTCGTTCTGCTGGGTGTGGCTCGGCACCGGATTCCCGTCGATGGCCAGGCCGTCGAGCGCGGACAGGTCGTACCAGCCGGTCTCGCGGCTGGTGCCGTCCTCCGTGCGGACCAGGGCGCGGACCTGGACCGTGATGTCCTGCTGCAACGGGTTGGGGGCGAAGAGCTTCCAGTTCTGCTCGAACTCGGGGTAGATCCAGTCGTCGATCGCGCGGCCGTGCTGCTTCGTCACCGTGTTCGAGGGCGCGACGTGCAGGAAGACCATGCCGAGATGCGTACAGGCGACGACGGCGACGACGGCCAGGGCGAGGGCGGCGGCGATCTGATGGCGCAGGGACAGGGCCGCGAGGCCCACGGGAGCCCCGGCTTCCGGACAGCCGGCCGCTTCGGGACTCCCGGGGAAGGCCGACGCGCCGGACCCGGCCCCGGCGAAGCCCGAAGAAGCCCCCCCGGAGAGAGCGCCCCGCTCGGACTCCCGGGACAGCACCGCCTCGGATCGGCCCGGCTCGGACTCCTCGGAAGCGGCGGCCTCGGATTCGGTCCGCTCGGACTCCCGGGGAAACACCGTCTCGCCCGCGCCCCGCTCGAACTCCCGGGGAGCGGCGGCCTCGGATCCCAGGCTCCCGGACTCCGCGGACGTGCCCGCGTCGTCCTCGGGTGCGCCCGCGTCGTCTTCGGCTGAGCCCGCGTCGGGCCCGGTCGCCTCGGGCTCCGGGCCAGGCACCGCCTCGGCTCCGGTGGTCCCGGGCGCCCCGTCCCCGGACTCCGAGGGAGCCTCCGCCCCGCTCGGCGGAGCGTCGGCGAGGCGCTCGCCGGTCACGGACTCGCCGGCCGGCCGCGGGCCGGGCAGCGGTGTACCGCCGGTGACACCGCCGGTCGCGCCCCCTTCGGGCGCGACCGACCCCGGCTCCCGCTCAGAGCCCTCGTCCCTCGCGTCCATCCCGCCCCGATTCACGATCCCGGATCCGACGTCCGGCCGCCGGACTGCGGGCACCGTACCGCCACGTCGTACCGCGGCACGACGCTCGCAGGCGAACCGTACTCAGAGCCGGCCCTCCGGCACAGTCCCACGGGTCACAACGGCCACGCCGGCGTGCATGAGGTTATCCACAGCGGTTGACACCGTACGGCGCTCGGCCGACCATTGTTGCGAATGGACCGAACGATCGGTCGGTCGGGAGTGAGAGGTCGAGGGGGACCGCATGGCGACAGCATCAGCGCACCACACGGCCCGCACACAAGCGGACGAAGCCGCCGACGAGGCGGCGCGCACAGCGGCGTACGAGGTCGTCTTCGACGCCGCGGTGGCGGCCGACGAACGCATCGAGCCCCGCGACTGGATGCCGGACGCCTACCGCTCCACCCTGGTCCGCCAGATCGCGCAGCACGCCCACTCCGAGATCATCGGCATGCAGCCGGAGGCCAACTGGATCACGCGCGCGCCCTCGCTGCGCCGCAAGGCGATCCTGATGGCGAAGGTTCAGGACGAGGCGGGACACGGGCTGTACCTGTACAGCGCGGCCGAGACGCTCGGCGTCGGCCGCGACGAACTGCTGGACAAACTGCACTCCGGCCGCCAGAAGTACTCGTCGATCTTCAACTACCCGACGCTGACCTGGGCGGACGTCGGCGCCATCGGCTGGCTCGTGGACGGCGCGGCGATCACCAACCAGGTCCCCCTGTGCCGCTGCTCGTACGGCCCGTACGCGCGCGCCATGGTCCGCGTGTGCAAGGAGGAGTCCTTCCACCAGCGCCAGGGGTACGAACTGCTGCTGGCCCTGAGCCAGGGCACCCCCGAGCAGCACGCGATGGCGCAGGACGCGGTCGACCGCTGGTGGTGGCCCTCCCTGATGATGTTCGGCCCGCCCGACGACGAGTCCTCGCACTCCGCCCAGTCGATGGCGTGGAAGATCAAGCGGCATTCGAACGACGAGCTGCGCCAGCGCTTCGTCGACATCGCCGTCCCCCAGGCCGAGTCCCTCGGCCTGACCCTGCCCGACCCCGACCTCGTGTGGAACGAGGAGCGAGGCCACCACGACTTCGGCGCCATCGACTGGACGGAGTTCTGGGAGGTCCTCAAGGGCAACGGCCCGTGCAACGACCAGCGGATCACCCAGCGCCGGCGGGCCCACGAGGAGGGCGCGTGGGTACGGGAGGCGGCCGCGGCGTACGCCGACAAGCACACGAGCGGGACCGGCGGCTCCGCGAGCACGACCGGCGAGACAGGAGCGACCCGAGCATGACGAACACCGACTGGCCGCTGTGGGAGGTCTTCGTGCGCTCGCGCCGCGGGCTCTCGCACACCCACGCCGGCAGCCTGCACGCCCCGGACGCCGAACTGGCGCTGCGCAACGCCCGCGACCTGTACACGCGCCGCGGCGAGGGCGTCTCGATCTGGGTCGTCCCGTCCGCCGCCGTCACGGCCTCCTCGCCCGACGAGAAGGACCCCTTCTTCGAGCCGTCCGCCGACAAGCCCTACCGGCACCCGACCTTCTACGAGATCCCGGAAGGGGTGAAGCACCTGTGACACTCACCGTGAACACCGCGGCCGCCCTGGCCCTCGGCGACGACGCCCTGGTGCTCTCGCACCGGCTGGGGGAGTGGGCCGGCCACGCGCCCGTCCTCGAAGAGGAGGTCGCCCTGGCCAACATCGCCCTGGACCTGCTCGGCCAGGCCCGGGTCCTGCTGTCCATGGCCGGTGACGAGGACGAGGTGGCGTATCTCCGCGAGGAGCGCGCCTTCCGCAACCTCCAGCTCGTCGAGCAGCCGAACGGCGACTTCGCGCACACCATCGCCCGACAGCTCTACTTCTCGACGTACCAGCGGCTTCTCTACGCACAACTGGCATCCGGGGACAGCGAGTTCGCTCCCCTGGCCGCCAAGGCCGTCAAGGAGGTCGCCTACCACCAGGACCACGCCGAGCAGTGGACGCTGCGCCTCGGCGACGGCACGGACGAGAGTCACGAGCGGATGAGCCGGGCGTGCCAGGCGCTGTGGCGCTTCACCGGCGAGATGTTCCAGCCGGTCGACGGCGTCGACATCGACCGGGACGCGCTCCGGACCGCCTGGCTGGAGTCCGTGGGAGGCATCCTGCGCCGGGCCACGCTGACGGTCCCCGAAGGCCCGCAGACCGGGGCCTGGACGGCCGGCGCCGGACGCCAGGGCCTGCACACCGAGTCCTTCGGGCGGATGCTCGCCGAGATGCAGCACCTGCACCGCAGCCACCCGGGGGCGTCATGGTGACGACCACCGCCCTGGAGGAGGAACTGCGCAGGCTGGCCGGCTCCGTGCTCGACCCCGAACTGCCCGTTCTCACCCTGGACGACCTCGGTGTCCTGCGCGCCGTCCACGTCCGCGGCACGGACAGCGTCGAGGTCGAGCTGACCCCGACCTACACCGGATGCCCGGCCGTCGAGGCCATGTCCATGGACATCGAACGTGTGCTCCACGAGCACGGCATACGCGAGGTCTCCGTGCGTACGGTGCTCAGCCCCGCCTGGTCGACCGACGACATCTCGGACGAAGGCCGCCGCAAACTGCGGGAGTTCGGGATAGCACCGCCACGCGGCGGCCGTCCCGCCGGGCCGGTGGCCCTCGACCTGGGACCGACCCGGACGGCCGGCGCGGAACCGGAGCCGGAGCCCGTGCTCTGCCCGGCCTGCGGATCGGCCGACACCGAACTGCTCAGCCGCTTCTCCTCCACCGCGTGCAAGGCGCTGCGCCGCTGTCTGTCCTGCCGCGAGCCGTTCGACCACTTCAAGGAGCTGTGATGGCCCGCTTCCACCCGCTCACGGTGGCCGCGGTCGACCGGATCACCGACGACTCCGTGGCCCTGACCCTCGCGGTGCCCGCGGAACTGCGCGAGGACTACCGGCACGCCGCCGGCCAGCACCTGGCCGTGCGCCGCACGGTCGACGGCGCGGAGATCCGCCGCACGTACTCCATCTGCTCGGCGGCCCCCTCCCCCGACGGCGAGGCGCCGCGCACCCTGAAGGTCGGAGTGCGCCTGGTCGACGGAGGCGCGTTCTCGACGTACGCGCTCAAGGAGATCGCCGTCGGCGACGAGGTGGAGGTGATGATCCCGGCGGGACGCTTCACCCTGGAACCCACGCCCGGCCTGTACGCGGCGGTGGTGGGCGGCAGCGGCATCACCCCGGTGCTGTCGATCGCCTCGACCCTGCTGGCGCGGGAGCCGGACGCGCGCTTCTGCCTGATCCGCAGCGACCGTACGTCGGCCTCGACGATGTTCCTGGAGGAGGTCGCCGACCTCAAGGACCGCTATCCGCAGCGGTTCCAGCTGGTGACGGTCCTCTCCCGGGAGGAGCAGCAGGCCGGGCTGCCGTCCGGCAGGCTCGACCAGGAGCGGCTGACCGGGCTGCTTCCGGCGCTGCTGCCCGTGGACGGGGTGGCGGGATGGTTCCTGTGCGGGCCGATGGGGCTCGTCCAGGGCGCTGAGCGGGCGCTGCGCGGGCTCGGGGTGTCCCGGACCCGCATCCACGAGGAGATCTTCCACGTGGACGCCGGCACCACGGCTCCTTCCGCCGTACCGGCACCCGCGCACAGCACGGTCACCGCACGGCTCGACGGACGCGGCGGCACCTGGCCCGTCCAGGACGGCGAGTCGCTGCTGGACGCGGTCCTGCGCAACCGGCCGGACGCGCCCTATGCCTGCAAGGGCGGTGTGTGCGGCACCTGCCGGGCGTTCCTCGTCTCGGGCGAGGTGCGGATGGACCGCAACTTCGCGCTGGAACCGGAGGAGACCGAAGCCGGGTACGTACTGGCCTGCCAGTCCCATCCCGCCACGGAGAAGGTCGAGTTGGACTTCGACCGCTGAGAAGGAGTGGCCGATCGTCGGCCGTTCCCTTCTCGTAGAACCTGTTCTATCTTGACGCACCGTCAGATCAGGCTTTCCGTCTGGTCATTGGTCCGGTGCGTGCGCGGGAGGACGGGATCGTGGACTTCACCTTCACCGAGGAGCAGCAGGCGGCGGCCGAGGCGGCGCGGGGGGTGTTCGCCGGGGTCTCCCCCGACGGGGTGCCCAGTCCCGCGCTCACCGCGGGCGCCGTCGCCGAGGACTTCGACCGGCCCCTGTGGGCGAGGCTCGCCGACGCGGACCTGCTGAGCCTGCTGCTCGACGCGGAGGCCGGCGGGGCGGGCCTCGACGCGATCGCGCTCTGCCTGGTGCTGCGGGAGTCGGCGAAGGTGCTGGCACGGGTACCGCTGCTGGAGAACAGCGCGGCGGCGGCGGCCGTACGACGCTACGGCGACGAGGAGTCGAGGGCGGAGCTGCCTGCGCGGGCCGGCCGGGGCGAACTCGTGCTGACCGTCGCCGCCAACGGCAGGACCGGGCACGACCCGGCCGAACGCGCCGTGACCGCACGGCGGGACGGCGCGGGGTGGGTTCTGGACGGTGTGCAGACGGCGGTCCCCTGGGCCTGCGACGCCGACCTCGTCGTCGTGCCCGCGCATACGGACGCCGACCGGACCGTCCTCGCGCTGGTTCCCCGCGACCACGAAGGGGCCGTTCTCGCCGAGCAGATCTCCACGACCGGTGAACGGCTCGGCGAACTGCGGTTGCGGTCCGCGCGGATCGCCGCCCGGGATGTCATCGACGCGCCGGGGGCCTGGGAGTGGCTGCGCGACCTGCTGACCACCGGCACCTGTGCGCTGGCCCTCGGGCTCGGAGAGGAAGTGCTCCGGATGACGAGCGCGTACACGAGCAAGCGGGAGCAGTTCGGGTTCCCCGTCGCCACGTTCCAGGCGGTCGCCGTCCAGGCCGCCGACCGCTACATCGACCTGCGCGCGATGGAGGCGACGCTCTGGCAGGCCGCGTGGCGGATCAGCACGGGCGCCGACGGCGCGCTCCCGGCCGGCGGTGATGTGGCCGTCGCCAAGATCTGGGCGTCCGAAGGGGTACGCCGGGTCGTGCAGACCGCGCAGCATCTGCACGGAGGATTCGGCGCCGACACCGAGTACGCGCTGCACCGGTACCACGCCTGGGCCAAGCAGCTGGAACTGTCGCTCGGCCCGGCGGCGGCACACGAGGAAGCCCTGGGAGACCTGCTGGCAGCGCATCCCCTCGGCTGACAGGCCCCAGCCTCCGGGCATCCCCCCGAGGTGGACGGGCCCGGGCCGCAGAGGCTCCCCCTGCTTTCCTCCGGGATGGGCGGGCCGGGACCGCAGACATTCCCCGGCCTCCCCGGGTGTGCGGACCCGGACCGCAGACATTCCCCGGCGTTCCCCGGGGCGGACGGGCCCGGGCTACAGAACGAAGCCGGGCTCGCCCTTGCCGTTCACGACCGGGCGGCCGGCGGCCTCCCAGATCTGCATGCCGCCCTCGACGTTCGCGGCGTCGATGCCCTGCTGGACCAGATACATGGTGACCTGGGCCGAACGGCCGCCGGAGCGGCAGATCACGTTGACCCGGCCGTCCTGCGGGGCGGCCTCGGTCAGCTCGCCGAACCGGGCGACGAAGTCGCTCATGGGGATGTGCAGTGCCCCCTGGGCGTGGCCCGCCTCCCACTCGTCGTCCTCCCGGACGTCCAGCAGGAAGTCGTCGACCGCGAGATTGTCGACCCCGACCGTGGGCACACCAGCTCCGAAACTCATGCCTCCGACGCTACCCGACCGCGCCGACGAACCTCAGGGAGCCTGGGCGATCAGCGTCGCCAGCTCGTGCTCACGCTCACCGACCTGCGTCAGCAGTTGTTCGGCGATCTCCTCCAGGAGACGGTCCGGGTCTTCCGGGGCCATCTTGAGCATGGCGCCGATGGCGCTCTCCTCCAGCTCGCGCGCGACGAGGGTGAGCATCTCCTTGCGCTGGGAGAGCCATTCGAGCCGGGCGTAGAGCTCCTCGCTGCGGCTCGGCTTCCACTCCTCGGGCGCGGGACCGGCGGCCCACTCCGCGGCCAGCTCCCGCAGCAACGCCTCGTCGCCCCTGGCGTACGCGGTGTTCACGCGGGCGATGAACTCGTCACGCCGCTTGCGCTCGTTGTCGTCCTGCGCGAGATCCGGGTGGGCCTTGCGGACCAGCTCGCGGAAGAGCTTGCGGGCCTCCTCGCTCGGACGCACGCGCTGCGGAGGCCGTACGGGCTGGTCCGTGAGCATGGCCACAGCCTCGGGAAACAGCCCGTCCGAGTCCATCCAGCCGTGGAACAGCTCCTCGACACCGGGCATGGGCATGACCCGCGCCCGTGCCTCGTGCGCCTTGAATATGTCCTCGGGGTCACCCGTGAGCGCGGCACGCGCCTCGGCGATCTGGGCGTCCAGTTCGTCGAGCCGGGAGTACATGGGACCGAGCTTCTGGTGATGCAGCCGGGAGAAATTGTCGACCTCGACGCGGAAGGTCTCCACCGCGATCTCGAACTCGATCAACGCCTGCTCGGCCGCCCGCACGGCCCGCTCCAGGCGCGCCTCGGGCCGGTCGTCCGCACCCTGAGCCGGGCTCTGGCCGTCATCGGCCCGAGCCTCGGGCCGCCCCTCGCCCTGCTCCTGGGACTGCCCCTCGTCCTGCCCCTCCGTCCGGGAGGCGTGGGGAGTCCGGTCTTCCGGGGCACCGGCGTGTTCCCGGCCCCCCTCGAAGGCGGGCTCGGACTGGCTCTGATCGGCTTCCGGGGTCGTCACCCGACCAGCGTAGGCCACACTTCCCCGGGGCTCACTGTCTTCCCCGCCCCTACAGCCACCTGACCGGCCACAACGACCCCAATGACCCCAACCACCCCGATCATCCCGACCCCCGGAACAGGCGGCGACAGCGGCACCGGCCGACTTCGGCAGGAGCGGGCCGCAGCAGCGGCCGACGGCGGTGGGCAGCAGCGGCCGACAGTGGGGGCTGCAGCGGCCGGCACCGGCAGCGGCTCTCCGCCGTCACACCCCCGGTTCAGAGGCGATCCGTCCGCTTCGGACCGCCGCCGTCAGGGCCGCGTGGTCCGCCTCCGTGCGGTCCGCGTAGGCGACGGCGAAGGAGGCGACGGCCTCGTCCAGCTCATCGTTCTTGCCGCAGTACCCGGCTATCAGGCGCGGGTCCGCGCTGTGGCTGTGGGCGCGCGCCAGCAGGGCACCGGTCATGCGGCCGTAGTCGTCGACGTGGTCGGCGGCCAGCGCGGCGGGGTCGACACTGCCCTTGCGGTTGCGGAACTGGCGGACCTGGTAGGGGAGACCGTCGACCGAGGTCCAGCCGAGAAGGATGTCGCTGACCACCTGCATGCGCTTCTGGCCGAGGACGACACGGCGGCCCTCGTGGGCCACCTCCGGCATCGGATGGCCGATGGTCGCCAGGTGCGGGAGCAGCGCCGAGGCACGGGCCTCCTTGACCTGGAGGACCAGGGCTTCGCCGCGGTGGTCCAGGAGCAGCACGACGTACGAGCGGGTGCCGACGCTGCCGGTGCCGACGACGCGGAAGGCGACGTCGTGCACCGCGTAGCGGGCGAGGAGGGGGAGGCGGTCCTCGGAGACCGTCGTCAGATAGTGCTCCAGGGACGCCGCGACCGCGGCCGCCTCCGCGTCGGGAACGCGGCGCAGCACGGGTGCCGCGTCGACGAAGCGACGGCCACCGCCGTCCACGGCCTCGGTCGATCTGGCGGCGAACCGTCCACTGGTGTTGGCCCGCGCCTTCTCGGAGACCCGCTCCAGGGTGCCGAGCAGGTCATGGGCGTCGGCGTGCGAGACGAGTTCCTCGTCCGCGATGGCGTTCCAGGCGTCCAGCGCCGGCAGTCTGGCCAGCAGGCGCATGGTGCGGCGGTACGCGCCCACACAGCCGCGCGCGGCATCACGGCAGGTGTCCTCGTCGGCACCGGCCTCCCGGCCCGCGAGCACGAGCGAGGTGGCGAGCCGCTTGAGGTCCCATTCCCAGGGACCGTGCACCGTCTCATCGAAGTCGTTCAGATCGATGACCAGGCCGCCGCGCGCGTCCCCGTACAGGCCGAAGTTCGCCGCGTGGGCGTCGCCGCAGATCTGGGCGCTGATGCCGGTCATCGGCGTGCGCGCGAGGTCGTACGCCATGAGGCCGGCGCTGCCGCGCAGGAACGCGAAGGGGGTGGCGGCCATCCTGCCGACCCGGATCGGGGTGAGCCCGGGGATACGGCCCCGGTTGGACTCCTCGACCGCGGTCACGGCGTCCGGCCGGTCGGCGTCCACCAGCAGCTCGGCGTGCGTCGCGCGCGGGACCCGCCCGCGCAGGGCCTTCCCCTCTTCCTTGGGCGAGTCCTTCACCGGCCAGGCGGCGAACCCCGGAACCGCGAAGCCCCGCGCCCCGAACGCCCCGGCCGTCTGCCCGCCCTCGGGCGACAGCCGCCGCCCGGGCTCCGGCACGGACGCGCTCCCGCCCGGCCCGCCACCGCTGTCGTGACGCACCGGGCCGGTCTGCTCGACCTGCCCGGCCCTTCCCGCCGGCGCCGTCTGCCGCTCCGCCCCCGCTGTACCGACCTCGGCCATCACGACCGCCTCCCCCGCGCACGAACATCAACTCGTGCTGACCGTACAGCCGGCCGGGAAAACGCGTCAGACCCTGTGGACAACTCCACCGGCACCCGGGAAAGCGGCCGCGCACCGTTGGACCGGCGGCGTCGCACCGACGGCACCACGAACGTCCCGAGCGCGGCAGTGGCAGGGCACGGCGGGCGCGGCACAGCAGGCGGCCCGGCACAGCAGGCGACTCGGTGCGGCAAGCGGCTCGGGCACATAGGCGGCACCCCACGACAGGCTCGGCACCGTGAACGGCTCCGTCACGTCAGCGACGCGAAGACCCGCTCAGGCGCAAGGACTCGGTACTTCAGCGGCGCGAAGACCGGCTCGGGCACGTCGCGTCACAGCCCGGTCCGCTGCCGCGGCCGCTCCTGGCAGGGCCCGCCCTCCGGCAGGTACCTCTCCGCCCAGGACCCCAGCTCCTTGAGGGCCGGTTCCAGCGCCGCGCCCGCCTCCGTCAGGGCGTAGCAGACACGCAGCGGCGGACCCTCGTCGACGTTGCGCACGACCAGGCCGGCCGCGCCGAGTTCGGTGAGCCGGTCCGAGAGCATCCGCTCGCTGATGCCGGGGATCGCTCTGCGCAGATCGGCGAAGTGGACGGGGTGCGGCATCAGGACCGCGACGACGAGACCCGTCCATCGTTTTCCGAGCAGCGTGAAGACACGGGTCATGCCGTCGTCGACCTTCTGGCACGGCCCCGCGTCGTGGCTTCCCGGTACTGCCATGAGCCCAGGATACTGCGTCCCCACAAGGAGATGAAAAAAAGTAAGTGACTGTGTTATCTCTAGTTAGGCACGAAAGAGAAGCCAACCGGCGACTCGGTTTCCCCGCGACAGCCCTGCCCCGATCCGGCCGGCGACCCCCGCCCGGAACCCGGCCCGCACGACCGCACACCCGCTCACCCCATATATCCCTTTTACCTGGAGATCACCATGGCCACCCTCCTCCACATCGACTCGTCCGCCTCCCCGAACGGCACCTCCGTCTCGCGTGCCGTCGCGGACGCCTTCCGCGCGGCCTGGGAGGAACAGCACCCCACCGGAACGGTCGTCCACCGCGACCTCGCCGCACACCCTGTGCCGCACATCACGGCCGATGCCCACGCCGCCGGCTTCGCCGCCCCGGAAACGCACACCCCCGGACAGGCCGAGGCCTTCGCCGCACGCCTGAAGCTGATCGAGGAGGTGGAGAACGCGGACGCGATCCTGATCGGCGCCCCCATGTACAACTTCTCCATCCCCTCGACCCTCAAGGCCTGGCTGGACAACGTCATCCTCATCGGGCGCACCGCCATGACGGAGGACGCGAAGGCCAAGGGCACCCCGGTCACCGTCGTCGCCAGCCGCGGCGGCTCGTACGCGCCGGGCACTCCGCGCGAGGGCTTCGAGTACGTGCAGAACTACCTGAAGGCCGTGCTGGGCGACATGCTCGCCCTCGACGTCGAATTCATCGTCCCGGAGCTCACCATGGCCCCGCACAACCCGGCGATGTCCGACCTGGTCCCGCTCTTCGAGGCGTCCCGGAGCAAGGCCCTCGACGAGGCCGCCGCCCGGGCCAAGAAGGTCGCGGCCGGCGTCGCCGCCTGATCAGGGCACCCGGCCCCCCTCCGGGTCCTCCGGGTCCTCCGGGTCCTCCGGGTCCTCCGGGTCCTCCGGGTCCTCCGGGTCCTCCGGGTCCTCCGGGTCCTCCGGGTCCTCCGGGTCCGCGAACGCCCGTTCACCGGTCGCCGCCCCGCCGACTCCCCGCCGCCCGCGTGAGAGCATCGTCACACTTCACGGCGCCCTCCGGACGCCCGCGCGACCCGTGACGAGCGGCACCACCCGTCGCGCGACATCGCGCGCGATTCGGGGAAGCGCGGCGGGAGGCACCCCGGACAACGTGAAAGCCCCTCAGGTCGAGGACCTGAGGGGCTTTCAGCTGGTGCGCGAGGGGGGAGTTGAACCCCCACGCCCTTTCGGGCACTGGAACCTGAATCCAGCGCGTCTGCCTATTCCGCCACCCGCGCATTGGGTGTGTCTTCCGTCTCCCGCTTTGCTCCGCGGGCGCCTTCCGACATGCAGAAGATTAGCACGCTGTCAGGGGTGGAATCACATCCCTTTCCCCAGGCCCCCGCGCCCGCGCACCGCCGCCCCCACGCGCCCGGCCCTCCATGACCCCACAGGCCCGGTGCCCTTGCCCCGCCCGGCCTCCCGGCCCGAGCGGCTCCGCGTCCCGCGCCGGCCGCCTCCTCACCAGCGCCCCGGCAGGCGTCACACGTTTCAGACAGAACCGGTTCACGTATCAACCTCGTACCGGTCCGGCGCATCTCTCCAGGAGTCGGACGGACCGCACAGTCAGGTGCGGGACACTGGTCGGGGAGCGCCTCTACGATCCATGGCAGAAGCAGTGCCGGGAAGAGTTCGAAGAGGGGCCTCTCAGGGAACTTCGGGAGGGGACTTCGGAAGGTGTCGACAACCCGTCGACCGTGCCGACAGGGGGAACCAGCCGATTTCCCGACGCGTGGATACGATCAGTAAGCAGTACCAGCAAGGCCGGGTAGGCCGGCTGGTCCAGCAGGGCCGGAAAGACGACAGCAAGCTGTACCAGGACGGCAACGACGGAGGAGGTGCCCCATGGGAGTCCTGAAGAAGTTCGAGCAGCGTCTCGAAGGTCTGGTCAACGGCACCTTCGCCAAGGTGTTCAAGTCCGAGGTCCAGCCCGTGGAGATCGCCGGAGCGCTCCAGCGCGAGTGCGACAACAACGCCACGATCTGGAACCGCGACCGGACCGTCGTCCCGAACGACTTCATCGTCGAGCTGAGCACGCCGGACTTCGAGCGTCTCAGCCCTTACTCCGGCCAACTCGGCGACGAGCTCGCGGGCATGGTCCGCGACTACGCCAAGCAGCAGCGCTACGCCTTCATGGGACCCATCAAGGTCCACCTGGAGAAGGCCGACGACCTCGACACCGGTCTGTACCGGGTGCGCAGTCGTACGCTCGCCTCCTCCACCAACCAGCAGTCCCCCGAGCGCGCTCCCGCGAGCCCCTCCCCGGCGGCTCCCCGCGGAGCCCAGGGCGGCTACGGCTACCCGCCGTCGGCCGCTCCCCCCATGCCGTCCGCACCGCCGCCCGGCGGCCGTCCGGGCATGGCACCCGTGGGTGCCCGGCCCCCGGCCGGCCCGGCGGCGGGTGGCCGTATGCGGCATTGGGTCGAGATCAATGGCGCACGCCATCAGATCTCCCGCCCGACGCTGGTGCTGGGCCGCAGCACTGAAGCCGACGTGCGGATCGACGACCCCGGCGTATCGCGCCGGCACTGTGAGATCCGGACCGGAACGCCCTCGACGATCCAGGATCTCGGGTCCACCAACGGCATCGTGGTGGACGGGCAGCACACAACCCGCGCTACGCTCCGCGACGGCTCGCGGATCGTCGTGGGCAGCACCACCATCATTTACCGGCAAGCCGAAGGGTGAAGCGGGGGCAATGTCAGAGCTGACCCTCACGGTCATGCGGCTGGGTTTCCTGGCCGTACTGTGGCTGTTCGTGATCGTGGCCGTGCAGGTCATCCGCAGCGACCTGTTCGGAACGCGCGTCACACAGCGCGGCTCCCGCAGGGAGGCTGCGAGGCCTCAGCAGGCCGCGCGGCAAGCCGCGCCTCCGCAGCAGCGCCAGCAGCAGGCGCCCGCCGCCGGCGGCGGGCGGCAGCGTCGCGGCGCACCATCCAAGCTGGTCGTCTCGGAGGGCACCCTCACGGGCACCACCGTCGCGCTTCAGGGGCAGACCATCACCCTGGGCCGGGCGCACGACAGCACCATCGTGCTGGACGACGACTACGCGTCCAGCCGGCATGCCAGGATCTACCCCGACCGGGACGGCCAGTGGATCGTCGAGGACCTCGGCTCCACCAATGGCACGTATCTCGACCGGAACCGGCTGACGACCCCGACGCCCGTTCCGCTGGGCGCGCCGATCCGCATCGGCAAGACCGTCATCGAGCTGCGGAAGTAGTACGACAATGAGCGAGCGGAGCGAGCACGCAGCGGCGGTCCACACAAGGGACCCCGGCGCGCTCCCGACCGGAGGGTGGGCACCGTGCGGATGTACCCGGAGCCGACGGGCGAGGTGCGCATGAGTCTGTCACTGCGCTTCGCCGCCGGATCGCACAAAGGCATGATCCGCGAGGGCAACGAGGACTCGGGCTACGCCGGTCCCCGCCTGCTCGCGATCGCCGACGGGATGGGCGGCCAGGCCGCCGGTGAGGTCGCCAGCTCCGAGGTGATCTCCACCATCGTCGCGCTCGACGACGACGTACCCGGATCCGACATCCTCACCTCCCTCGGCACCGCCGTTCAGCGTGCCAACGACCAGCTCCGGCTGATGGTCGAGGAGGACCCGCAGCTCGAGGGCATGGGCACCACGCTCACCGCCCTGCTGTGGACCGGCCAGCGGCTCGGTCTCGTCCACGTCGGCGACTCCCGCGCGTACCTGCTGCGGGACGGCGTGCTCACGCAGATCACCCAGGACCACACCTGGGTGCAGCGCCTCGTCGACGAGGGCCGCATCACCGAGGAGGAGGCCACCACCCACCCGCAGCGCTCCCTGCTGATGCGCGCGCTGGGCAGTGGCGACCACGTCGAGCCCGACCTCTCGATCCGCGAGGTCCGCGCCGGCGACCGGTACCTGATCTGCTCCGACGGCCTCAGCGGTGTCGTCTCCCACCAGACGATGGAAGACACCCTCGCCAGCTACCAGGGCCCGCAGGAGACCGTGCAGGAGCTCATCCAGCTCGCGCTGCGCGGCGGCGGCCCCGACAACATCACCGTCATCGTGGCCGATGTCCTCGACATCGACTCCGGCGACACCCTCGCGGCACAGCTCTCCGACACCCCTGTGGTGGTCGGCGCCGTCGCCGAGAACCAGCTCCAGCCGCACGACAACGGCGCCATGCAGACGCCCGCCGGCCGTGCCTCCGGCCTCGGCCGGCCCGTGCCCGGACAGGGCGGCGGCGAGTTCGGCCCGCCCGGCAGCGGCGACACCACCGGCTACGTCTCCACCAGCAGTTTCGGCGACTACTCGGACGACGACTTCGTCAAGCCGCGCGGCGGACGCAGGTGGCTGAAGCGATCCTTCTACGTCATCCTGACGCTCGCCGTCATCGGAGGCGGCCTGTACGGCGGCTACCGCTGGACGCAGACGCAGTACTACGTCGGCGCCCAGGACGAACACGTCGCCCTCTACCGCGGCATCAGCCAGGACCTGGCCTGGGTCTCGCTCTCGAAGGTGGAGAAGAACCACCCCGAGATCGAACTCAAGTACCTGCCGCCGTACCAGCAGAAGCAGGTAAAGGCGACCATCACCGAAGGCGGCCTCGCGGACGCGCAGGCGAAGATCGACGAACTCGCCGTGCAGGCCTCCGCCTGCCGCAAGGACGCGCAGCGCCGCGCCGCCGAGAGCCAGAACAGCGCGAAGCCCAGTTCGGGCAAGGCCGACGGAACCACGGGAACCACAAAGACCTCTCTGACGTCCAAGGCCACGTCCAGCCCGAGCCCGACCCCGTCGAGCTCGGCACCCTCGTCCTCCAAGTCCACGACCGCACCCACTCCCACACCCGGCCCCAGCCTCTCCACCGAGGAGCAGAAGCTGGTCTCGCTGTGCGGTAAGCAGTAAGAAGCCGTGAGGGGCCCTGTCACACGATGAGCAGTAGTACGAACACGCCGACACACCACACGTCCACGATCGGGTCGATCGGCGCACCCAGCCGACGCAACACCGAACTGGCCTTGCTGGTGTTCGCGGTCGTCATCCCGGTCTTCGCCTACGCCAACGTGGGCCTGGCCATCGACGACAAGGTGCCCACCGGCCTGCTGAGCTACGGCCTGGGCCTCGGCCTGCTGGCCGGCGTCGCCCACCTCGCGGTGCGCAAGTTCGCTCCGTACGCGGACCCGCTGCTGCTTCCGCTGGCCACGCTGCTGAACGGCCTCGGCCTGGTGATGATCTGGCGTCTCGACCAGTCCAAACTGCTCCAGTCGATCAACCAGGCGGGCAACGCGGCACCACGCCAGCTGCTGTACACGGCGCTGGCCATCGCCCTGTTCGTCGCCGTGCTGTTCTTCCTGAAGGACCACCGCGTCCTGCAGCGCTACACCTACATCTCCATGGTCGGTGCCCTGGTCCTGCTGCTGCTCCCGCTGGTACCGGGCCTCGGCGCCGACCTCACCTACGGCGCCAAGATCTGGATCTCGGTCGCCGGATTCTCCATCCAGCCCGGTGAGTTCGCGAAGATCGTGCTGGCGGTCTTCTTCGCCGGCTACCTGATGGTCAAGCGCGACGCGCTGGCCCTGGCCAGCCGCCGCTTCATGGGCCTGTACCTGCCCCGCGGCCGCGACCTCGGCCCGATCCTCGTGGTCTGGTTCATCTCGATCCTGATCCTGGTCTTCGAGACCGACCTCGGTACGTCGCTGCTGTTCTTCGGCATGTTCGTGATCATGCTGTACGTCGCCACCGAGCGGACCAGCTGGATCGTCTTCGGTCTGCTGATGTCCGCGGCCGGCGCCGTCGGTGTGGCGAGCTTCGAACCGCACGTCCAGACCCGTGTGCAGGCCTGGCTCGACCCGATGCGCGAGTACACGCTCAGCCGGGCCGGGACCACCGACGGCATCCTCCACTCCGAGCAGGCCATGCAAGCCCTGTGGGCCTTCGGCTCCGGCGGCACGCTCGGCACCGGCCTCGGCCAGGGCCACTCCGAGCTCATCCGGTTCGCCGCCAACTCCGACTTCATCCTCGCCACGTTCGGCGAGGAACTGGGTCTGGCGGGCGTCATGGCGATCCTGCTGGTCTACGGCCTGATCGTCGAGCGCGGCATCCGCACCGCCCTCGCCGCCCGCGACCCGTTCGGCAAGCTCCTCGCCGTCGGCCTGTCCGGCGCCTTCGCCCTCCAGGTCTTCGTGGTCGCCGGCGGCGTCATGGGCCTGATCCCGCTGACCGGTATGACCATGCCGTTCCTCGCCTCCGGCGGTTCTTCCGTCATCGCCAACTGGGCCCTGATCGCCATCCTGATCCGCATCAGCGACACCGCCCGACGCCCGGCACCCGCTCCCGCCCCCAGCCCCGACGCCGAGATGACCCAGGTGGTCCGCCCGTGAACAAGCCCCTGCGCCGGATCGCGATCTTCTGCGGGCTCCTCGTCCTCGCCCTGCTGCTGCGCGACAACTACATCCAGTACGTCCAGGCGGACAGCCTGCGGACCGACCCGCAGAACCGCCGCGTCGCCATCGAGCGGTACGCCACCCCGCGCGGCGACATCATCGTCGACGGCAACCCGATCACCGGGGCCACCGAGACGAAGAAGAACGGCGTCAACGACTTCGCCTGGAAGCGCACCTACAAGGACGGCGCCATGTGGGCGCCGGTCACCGGGTACGCCTCGCAGGCCTTCGACGCCTCCCAGCTGGAGAAGCTGGACGACGGCATACTCACCGGCAACGACGACCGGCTCTTCTTCCGCAACACCCTCGACATGATCACGGGCAAGGGCAAGCAGGGCGGCAACGTCGTCACCACGCTCAACGCCGCCGCGCAGAAGGCCGCCTACAAGGGCCTGCTGAGCCGGGGCAAGGGCGCCGTCGCCGCGATCAACCCGCAGACCGGCGCGATCCTGGCGCTGGCCTCCACCCCGTCGTACGACCCCTCCTCCTTCGCCGGAAACACCAACAGCGACGCGAAGGCCTGGAACAAGCTCCAGAAGAAGAACAACCCCGACGACCCGATGCTCAACCGGGCGCTGCGCGAGACCTACCCGCCCGGCTCCACCTTCAAGGTGGTCACCGCGGCGGCGGCCCTGGAGAACGGCCTGTACACGACGGCGGACGAGCGCACCGACACCCCGCTGCCGTACATCCTGAAGGGCACCCGGACCGAGCTGAAGAACGAGGGGAACATCCCCTGCAAGGACGCGACCATGCGGATCGCGCTCCGCTACTCGTGCAACACCGTCTTCGGCAAGATCGGCACCGACCTCGGCAAGGACAAGATGCTGGCGGAGGCCGAGAAGTTCGGCTTCGGCTCCGAGCAGCTCACCCCGGTGCGCTCCAACGCCTCCGTCTTCCCCAAGTCGATGGACCCGGCGCAGACCGCGCTCAGCTCCATCGGCCAGTTCGAGACCGCCGCGACCCCGCTGCAGATGGCCATGGTGGCCTCCGCCGTGGCCAACCAGGGCACGCTCATGAAGCCCTACATGGTGGACAAGCTGCAGGCGCCCAGCCTGGACGTCATCTCGCAGACCGAGCCGGAGAAGCTGAGCCAGCCGCTCTCGGAGTCCAACGCCCAGATCCTTCAGTCCATGATGGAGACGGTCGTCAAGGAGGGCACCGGTACGAAGGCGCAGATCTCCGGCATCACCGTCGGTGGCAAGACCGGTACCGCCCAGCACGGTGTCGCCAACAGTGAGAAGCCTTACGCGTGGTTCATCTCCTACGCCAAGCTCCCCGACGGCAGCTCCCCGGTCGCCGTGGCCGTGGTCGTGGAGGACGGCAGCGCCAACCGTGGCGACATCTCGGGTGGTGGTCTCGCCGCCCCCATCGCGAGGGACGTGATGAAGGCAGTCATCGACAGCAAGAAGTGACCCCGATCACGTCCCCATCACATCGGTGCACGTTGCGATACCGGTCCTGTCACGGGTGACGCTCTAGGCCAGGTCACACAAGCCGATCCGGGTACGGTATGCCCGGACAGCACACCGCCGGACCACACAAAGGTGCGGTCGGGACCGACGGAGAGGGCTGGTAGGTAGCTATGGAAGAGCCGCGTCGCCTCGGCGGCCGGTACGAGCTGGGCCACGTGCTCGGCCGTGGTGGCATGGCGGAGGTCTACCTCGCGCATGACACCCGGCTCGGCCGTACGGTGGCGGTGAAGACGCTGCGGGCCGACCTCGCACGTGACCCGTCGTTCCAGGCCCGGTTCCGCCGGGAGGCCCAGTCGGCCGCCTCGCTCAACCATCCCGCGATCGTCGCCGTCTACGACACGGGTGAGGACTACATCGACAACACCTCCATCCCGTACATCGTGATGGAGTACGTCGACGGGTCCACGCTGCGCGAGCTGCTGCACTCGGGCCGCAGACTGCTGCCCGAGCGGTCGATGGAGATGACCATCGGCATCCTCCAGGCCCTGGAGTACTCGCACCGCGCCGGCATCGTCCACCGCGACATCAAGCCCGCCAACGTCATGCTGACGCGCAACGGCCAGGTCAAGGTCATGGACTTCGGCATCGCCCGTGCCATGGGCGACGCCGGCATGACGATGACGCAGACGGCCGCGGTCATCGGCACGGCCCAGTACCTCTCTCCCGAGCAGGCGAAGGGCGAGCAGGTCGACGCCCGCTCGGACCTCTACTCCACCGGCTGTCTGCTGTACGAGCTGCTGACCGTGCGCCCGCCCTTCGTGGGCGACTCCCCGGTGGCCGTCGCGTACCAGCACGTCCGCGAGGAGCCCCAGCCCCCGTCGGTCTTCGACCCCGAGATCACGCCCGAGATGGACGCGATCGTGCTGCGGGCCCTCGTCAAGGACCCGGACTACCGCTACCAGTCCGCCGACGAGATGCGCGCCGACATCGAGGCCTGCCTCGACGGCCAGCCCGTCGCGGCCAGCGCCGCCATGGGCTCGGTCGGCTACGGCTACGGCGACGACCAGCCGACGACGGCCCTGCGCTCCTCGGACGCCCAGGCCACGTCGATGCTGCCGCCGATGAACCCGGACGACGGTGGCTACGGCTACGACGACCGCCCGGACCGGCGTCGGCAGAAGAAGAACAACACCTCGACGATCCTCCTGGTCGTCGCGGGTGTCCTGGTGCTCATCGGCGCGATCCTGATCGGGAAGTACGCGTTCTCGGGCAAGGGAACGGGCGGCGACGCGTTCAAGGTGCCCAACTTCGTGAGCCAGACGCTGGCGGACGCCAAGAAACAGGCGGAGAACCGCGATCTGACGCTCGTCCCCACCCGCAAGGCGTGCGAGAGCGAACCCAAGGGCAACATCTGCTCGCAGGACCCGCCCTTCGGCTCGACGGTGAACAAGGGCGACACGATCAACGTGGTCGTGTCCACCGGAGCGCCGAAGGTGGCGGTGCCCAACGTCACGGGCAAGACCCTGGACGAGGCCAAGTCGATCCTCGAGGACGACAAGTACGGGTTCACGGTGAATCCCAAGTACGAGGAGTCCGAGGAGGAGCCGAACACGGTCCTCGAGCAGAACCCGAGTCTCGGTGACGAGGTGGAGAAGGGGTCGACCATCACCCTGACCGTCTCCAAGGAGAAGAAGCAGTCCACTGTCCCGGACGTCTCCGGCAAGAACTGTGACCAGGCCAAGGCGCAGATGACGGCCAACAACCTCGTGGGCGAGTGCGTCGACACGGAGACCGACGACCAGAACCTGGTCGGCAAGGTCATCCAGACGACCCCGGCGGCCAACACCCAGGCGGACCCCGGCTCCAAGGTGCAGATCCAGATCGGCAAGGCCAAGCAGCAGTCGACGGTGCCGGGCGTCGTCGGCAAGACGGTGGCCGAGGCGCGACAGATCCTTCAGGGTGCCGGCTTCAACAACATCCAGTTCGCCCAGGGCAGCGACGGAAGCGACGACGCCAGGGTGATCGCCCAGGACCCGGTCGCGAACGGCCCGGTCAACGGCAGCCCGGACAACACGACGGTCACGCTGACCACGGTGAAGTTCGGCAACAACGGCGGCAACAACAACGGTGGCGGCCTCTTCGGCGGCAACGACGGATAGGCCCCACCAAGGACCGCACTCGGGCGACCGAGGGAAAGGGCCCCGGCACTCTTGAGTGCCGGGGCCCTTTCCCTCGGTCGCGAGACCGCGGGCCGACGACCGCCGGCCGTCGGCCCGTCGGAGAACCGCGGTCCTGCGAGGACGTCATGGTGATCCGGTCGCGCGCGTTCTCGTCGCGACTCGGGCCGGCTCATGCCGGGAGTGGTCACGCGTCACTGCCGCACTGCCCGACAGCCGACAGCCGACAGCCGACAGCCGACAGCCGATGGGCTAACGCAATTCCTTCGGAAGCGTCCGGGCGTTGTCGACCTTGTCCACGCGCTCCAGTTCGCCCCACACCACGTAGCGGTAGCGGGAGGTGTACACCGGGGTGCAGGTCGTCAGGGTGATGTAGTGGCCGGGCTTCTTCTTGCCGGATTCCTTCGGGACCGTCTGGAGAACCTTGACGTTGTACTTCGAGGTCTCCGGGAGGATGTCGAAGACCTTGTAGACGTACCACTTGTCCCGGGTCTCGAAGACGATCGCGTCGCCCATGCCGATCTTGTCGATGTTGTGGAACTTGGCGCCGTGGCCGTCCCGGTGGGCGGCGAGGGTGAAGTTGCCGTTCTTGCCGGTCATCGGCAGGGACGACTTGACGGGTTCCGTGTAGTAGCCGGCGACGCCGTCGTTGAGGATCTTCGTCGCCGTGCCCTTCTCGACCAGGACCTCGCCGTTCTTCATCGCCGGGACGTGCAGGAAGCCGATGCCGTCCTGGGTGTCCAGCGCGCCCGGACCGCTCGGGGCCTGCGCCCAGTGGTCGCGGACCTTGTCCCCCTGCTTGTGCGCCTCGCGGTCGGCGACGACGTTCGTCCACCACAGCGAGTAGACGACGAACAGGCCGAGCACCAGCCCCACCGTGATGAGGAGTTCACCGAAGACGCTGACCGTCGTCGCGAACCATCCCATGGGCCGGCGCCCGCCGGGCACCTCGCCGGAGGCCGCGTACCCGGCCGCCGATCCGGCGCGTTCGTCGTGGTCGGTCCTCGCTGCCACTGTTCATCTGCCCCGTCTGGTCTGTCTCAGGTTGTCTCTCGTGCACGTCCCGCCCGCGCACGCGCTTGTCCCCACGCGCGCCGGCGTCCGTCCTCAGCCGAGCAGCGCGTCGGGCTTGCCCTTGCTGCGCGGCCGGTCCTCGACCATCTTGCCCCAGACGATCATCCGGTACTTACTGGTGAACTCCGGTGTGCAGGTGGTCAGTGTGATGTAGCGGCCCGGACCGGTGAAACCCGAACCCTTGGGGATCGGGTCGAGCACGCTCGTGTTGCTCGGACTCGTCGCCGGCAGGATCGACGCCATCTTGTAGACGTAGTAGTCGTCCTGTGTCTCGACGACGATCTCGTCGCCCGGCTTGAGGCGGTTGACGTAACGGAACGGTTCGCCGTGGGTGTTGCGGTGCCCGGCGAGCGCGAAGTTGCCGGTCTTGGCGTCGGGCATCGCCGTCTTGAGGGGCGCCTCGCCGTAGTGACCGACCATGCCGCGGTCGAGCACCTTCGGCTTGCTGATGCCCTCCGCGATCGGCACGACCACGTCCAGCTTCGGGATGTGCAGGATGGCGAAGCCCTGCCCGGGCGAGAACGCCCCCGGATTGCGCTTGCCGTTCGCCCAGTCCTGCTGAAGGCTGCTCGCCTCGCTGCCCGCCTGCTGGTGCGCCCGCACGTTCGACCACCAGAGCTGGTAGGTCACGAACAGCAGCATCAGCACGCCGGAGGTGATGAACACCTCGCCGACCATCCGGCTCACGAGGACCGCCCCGCCCGGTTTCGACGCCCGCGCCGCGCGCCGGGCGTCCATCCGGCTCCGAGGGGCCCCTACGGCCCCCTGAGCCGCTTCCTGCAGCTCGTGGGGGTCCTGGGGCCCTCCGTGCCGTCCGTGGCGCCTGGCGGCCTTACGGCGGGCCGCACGCCCCTCCGCGGCGGGACCGTCCTCGCTGTCGGCCGGCCGCGCGCGGCGCTGCGTCCTCACGGGCGGGTCGGAAAGACGCAACGCGACCGTCTCGTCGTCCAACGGCGGCCTCGGTACCACCGGTTCGGGCATCGGCTCCGCCACGGGAGCGGCCACCGGTCCGCGGTAATGGGCGGCCGCGGGCTCCTGGTAGTACGGGGCGTACGCCCGCTCGTACTCGTCCGCGTACGACGGTGCCGACGCCGGGCCGGAAGGCATCGCCTGAGCTTGCGCCTGCGCCTGGGCCTGGGCCTGTGCTTGAGCCTGCGCCTGGGCTTGCGCTTGTGCCTGAGCGGCATACGCCTGTGCCTGCGCCGCCTGGGCGGCCTGCACCTGCGCGGCCTGCATCCGGGCGGCCTGCTCCTGCTGCTGTGCGGCGTACCAGTCGGGTCCGTACCCGCCGTGGCCGTAGCCCTGCTGCGGCGCGACCTGGCCCTGTCCCGGGCCCTGGCCGGGCAGCGGATCCGTCAGCGGGTCCGCGAGCCCTCCGACCGCCGCCTCGAACGCGCCAGCGCCCCCGTACGCGGCCTCGCCGCCGTAGGGGGAGCTGTCGCGCTCGGGGCGCAGCGCGGTCACGCCGTGGCCCTGCCCACCACCGGGGCGAGCCCCGCCGATCTCGCCACGGCCACCTTGTCACCGCACTCGAGCAGCCAGTTGGCGAGCATCCGGTGGCCGTGCTCGGTCAGCACCGACTCCGGGTGGAACTGCACACCCTCGACCGGCAGTTCACGGTGCCTGAGACCCATGACGATCCCGTCGTGGGTACGGGCCGTGACCTCCAGCTCGGCCGGGACCGTCTCCGGCTCGGCCGCCAGCGAGTGGTAGCGGGTCGCCGTGAAGGGCGACGGCAGCCCGGCGAAGACGCCCTTGCCCTGGTGCTCCACGAGGGAGGTCTTCCCGTGCAGCAGCTCGGGTGCCCGGTCGACCACACCCCCGTACGCCACCTGCATCGACTGCATCCCGAGGCAGACACCGAAGACGGGGACCCCGGTCGCGGCGCAGTGCCGGACCATGTCGATGCAGACACCGGCCTGTTCGGGAGCGCCGGGCCCCGGGGACAGGAGTACACCGTCGAAGCCGTCCTGGGCGTGCGCGGTCGACACCTCGTCGTTGCGCAGCACCTCGCACTCCGCGCCCAACTGGTACAGGTACTGGACCAGGTTGAAGACGAAGCTGTCGTAGTTGTCCACAACGAGGATGCGCGTGCTCACTGGTTGTCCACCGTCACATCGTTGAAGGGCAGCAGCGGTTCGGCCCACGGGAAGACGTACTGGAAGAGCACGTAGACCACCGCCAGGACGAGCACGAGTGAGATCAGCGCCCTCACCCACGCGCTCCCCGGCAGATGCCGCCAGATCCAGCCGTACATGCCGTCCCTTCCGTCGCCGTACGCCAACAGACTAACGGCGCAGAGCCGCCGGTTTCCCTGCCTCCACAGGCTGTGTGGAGTCAAGATGTGCCCAGACGATCAACCGATGGCTGTGCCCCCACTCCGGATCGCACGTGGTCAGCGTGAGATAGCGCCCCGGGCGCGTATACCCGGACTTACGTGGCACAGGGTCGATCACCTCAATGGCGGAGGGCACCGTTTTGTAGGGGCCTTTGTCGATCCGATACGTGAACCAGGTCGTCCCGTCCGTCAGCACCACCGCATCACCCCGCCGGAGCTCGGGAAAGTCCTTGAACGGATCGCCGTACGTGCGCCGGTGACCCGCGACCGAGAAGTTGCCCTCCTGGCCGAGCTGGGCGGTCCCCCGGTAGTGGCCGAGCCCCTTCTTCAGCACCTGCGTGGCCGTGCCCTCGAGCACGGGCTTGTTCCACGTGGAACCAAGACGCGGGATGTACATGACCGCGAAGGGGCCGCCGTACTCGTAGGGGCCGGGCTCCTTCGGGCTCTCGGTGGCCGTCCCGCCGGCACTGCCCGTACCTCCCGAAGAGTCCGGTCCTGGCTCCGGCGACCGGGCCACCGCGCCCTTCGCCCACTGCTTCTGGAGCACCTCGATCTGGTGGTCCATCGCGCTGTCGGCCTTGACCCCCGTCCAGAACAACACGTAGACGACGAAGAGCACGATCAGGGTGCCGATGGTCAGACACAGCTCACTGATCGCCCTGACGACCACTCGCACCGACACAAGGCCCCCCGGCGGCAGCTCGCTCTCAGGTTTCGCCCACTGCTCCGCGAGGTCCGGCGCCTACTCCACGGGCTTCGCGTAGTGGAGATCCACTGTGCCCGAGTAGCCGGGAAGAGTCACCGTCCCGTTCTCCTCGACTTTCCAGCCGAGCCCGTAGACGTTGACGTACACCATGTAGTTCTGGATCGCGGGGGAGGACGCGAGCGACTTCTGGAGCTTCGCCGGGTCCCCGATGGCGGTGATCTTGTACGGGGGCGAATAGACGCGGCCCTGCAGGATCAGGGTGTTGCCGACACAGCGCACGGCGCTGGTGGAGATCAGCCGCTGGTCCATCACCTTGATGCCCTTGGCGCCGCCCTGCCACAGGGCGTTCACCACCGCCTGGAGGTCCTGCTGGTGGATGACGAGGTAGTCGGGCTGCGGCTCGGGGTAGCCGGGAAGCTTCGCCGTCGCGTTGGGCGGGGCGTCATCGAGCGTGACCGTGACGGCCTCGCCCTTGACCTTCTGGGTGCCCGCGTTCTTCTCCAGCGCCGCGAGCCGCGCGTCCCCGGCCGCGCTGCTGCCGGGGACGCTGCCGGCGAGGCCGTCCACATCGCGGCGCAGGGCGCCGTTGGACTCGTCCAGCGTCGCGTTCTTGTGGCTGCGCTCCTGAATCAGGTCGGAGAGCTTCAGCAGAGACGAATCCGTACGGATGTTCGTACCCTTGGCCGTATCGAAACTCGTGAAGAAGATGAGGCCCGCGAGGGCGAAGACGGCCACCGTGAGGACACGTACCGGCCGGAAACGTCGCGTACCGCCAGGACTGGAATTCGTCCCGGGGGAGTCGGCAGAATTGCTCAACGTACCCTTATCTCCTTCGGCGCCGCGGAAGCACTACGCTAACGGACGCCCGGGGGAGCGCTCAGTGTCCCCTTGTACGCTGCCCCGGAGCCCGCCCCCAGTTCCCTGCGCGGCCACGCAGCGCATCGACAGGAGAGACCCTCGTGCCGAAGTCACGTATCCGCAAGAAGGCCGACTACACGCCGCCCCCGGCGAAGCAGGCGACCAACATCAAGCTGACCAGCAACACGTGGGTCGCACCAGCCATGCTGGCCATGTTCCTCATCGGCCTCGCCTGGATCGTCGTCTTCTACGTGACGGACGGCACCCTGCCGATCGACGCGCTCGACAACTGGAACATCGTGGTCGGCTTCGGCTTCATCGCGGCCGGGTTCGGCGTCTCCACGCAGTGGAAGTGACCGCCTTCGCCCACTCGGCGGCGGCACGGGAACGAACTCTGCCCACAGCTCTCCACTGAGTTATCCACAAGAGTTGTCCACAGGTGGAAAAGAAAGACGATCTGTGGATAACTCGCGGTCGGTTGACGCCGGTATGACTGGTCCACCAGCCCCCGCAAACCTGTTCGCCCCCTGTCCGACCTGGGAAAACTCGGGTCAGTGACAGGGGGCACAGTTGTTCCCGCGCAGCGTGCACAAGATCGGCCAGGATCTGTGGACAACATCACTTCTCAGGTGAGCCGTGCACTGTCTCAGGTGAGCCGGGCCCGCCCTCTCAGGTGAGCTGAGCCGTTCTGAGCAGCGTGGTGACGACCACGGCGACCAGCATCAGCGCGGACACGCCGTACTGGACGAGGTTCCTCCGCTCGCGCGGGGCGTGGACCATCGCGTAGCCGACCACCACACCGCCGATCAGACCGCCTACGTGCGCCTGCCAGGCGATGTTGAAACCGGGCGAGAAACTGATGATCAGGTTGACCACCAGCAGGCCGATGACCGGGCGCATGTCGTAGTTGAGCCGGCGCATCAGGACCGCGGTGGCGCCGAACAGACCGAAGATCGCGCCGGAGGCGCCGAGCGACGGCTGGTTGGGACCGGCGAGCAGATAGGTGAGCGCGCTGCCCGCGAGGCCCGAGACGAAGTAGAGGGTGATGTAGCGGGCGCGGCCGAGGGCCGCCTCCAGCGGACCGCCGACCCACCACAGGCTGAGCATGTTGAAGATGATGTGCGTGGGGTTGTCGGGCGCGTGCAGGAACATCGACGTCAGCATCCGGTACCACTGGCCCTCGGCCACGCCCTGGACCTCGCCGGAGAGCAGGGCGCGGCCGAAGAGGTCGAAGCGGTCGGTGAAGGAGTCGCCCACCGAGACCTGGACGAGGTAGAGGGCCAGGTTGAGGCCGATCAGGACCTTGGTGACGAGCCGGGGGTCCGCCGCGACGGTGCCGCCCGCGAGGGTGCGGGGCTGGTTGGCCGCCGGGGCGTGGCCGGTGCCGGAGCCGCCGCGGACGCAGTCGGGGCACTGGAAGCCGACGGAGGCGCTGACCATGCACTCGGGGCAGATCGGGCGCTCGCAGCGGGTACAGCGCACGCCGGCCTCGCGGTCCGGGTGCCGGTAGCAGCCGGGCAGGCTCCCGGCGTCCTGCGGTCCCTGGTCCCGCGGTCCCTGCGGGCTGCCGGGCGGCTGCTGGTCCATGGGGTCCCCTCAATCTCCGTACGGCGGCTCGCACAGGGTCACAGCGGGTCCGGGGCAACGCACCGCCCCGTCCATCCTTACGGATGAACGGGGCGTTTGGTTCCCCGCGGGACGCTTCGGGCTCAAGGGCGAAGAGCCCGGCGCGGGCTCAGCGTTCGCGGGTCTCGACAACGACCGACTCGATCACGATGTCGTCGACCGGGCGTTCCGTGCGCGGGCTGGTCGGGGCGCCGGCGATGGCGTCCACGACCTTCTGGCTGGCAGCGTCCGTGATCTCACCGAAGATGGTGTGCTTGCGTGTCAGCCAGGCCGTCGGGGAGACGGTGATGAAGAACTGGGATCCGTTGGTGGCCGGGCCCGCGTTGGCCATGGCCAGCAGGTAGGGCCTGTCGAACCGGAGGTCCGGGTGGAACTCGTCCTCGAACTGGTAGCCGGGGCCCCCGGTACCGTTACCCAGCGGGTCGCCGCCCTGGATCATGAAGCCGCTGATCACCCGGTGGAAGACCGTGCCGTCGTACAGCTTGTCCATGGAGGTCACACCCGTCTGCGGGTTGACCCACTCGCGCTCACCCGTGGCGAGTTCGACGAAGTTCCGGACCGTCCTCGGCGCGTGGTTCGGCAGGAGCCGGATGTCGATGTCGCCCTGGCTGGTCTTCAGGGTGGCGTAAAGCTGCTCGGCCACGATCCGCCTTCCGTTGCCTTCTCTTGACGGCCCGATCCTCGCACGGACAGGACCGCTCGGCCCCTGACCGCCACCCCCGGACGCACGTGCGGACGCGGAAGCGCGGAAGAACGTCGTGCGCACGGAAAGTCCTGCGCACAGAAGGTCGTACGTACAGAAAGTCGTGCGTACGGAAATCCCGTCGAGTCGCGCCGGACGGGAGCGGGCAGCGGCGATCCGTGGCATTGTCGACGACAAGCTCCTGTTGCCCGTATTGATCCGCTATCTCACTTGATCGACACCTGACCGGCCCCGTCCCTGGAGTCTCCGGGAGTCGGCACCCGTGACACGGATGCCCGCCCTCACATGCCCCGGACCCCGTGGACGCGCATGATCCCCCTAGGGGTGGAAAGGTGAACTGTGTGTCTTTGGGGGTACCAGGTACCCCCGACGTACGCCACCGAGGAGGAGGAAACCCGTGACCCGCATCGACAGCGTGCGCGCCGCGACCGGCTCGGCGAAGGACAGCGTGCTGCACGCCGCGGAAGTGGTGGCGCCTTACGCCGACACAGCCAAGGACAGGGCCTCGTACTACGCGAGCGAAGCACGTGTACGGCTCGCGCCGAAGGTGTCGCAGGCCGCCGAGCAGGCCCGCGTCCAGTACGACGCCTATCTCGCGCCGCGCCTTGAGCAGGCCCGTACCCATGTGCCGCCGAAGGTCGACCAGGTCGCCCAGGAAGCGGCCATCCGCACCCGCCAGGCCGCCCGCCAGGCCGCCGACTATTCCAAGCCGAGGATCGAACAGGCGGTGGCCGCGACCCAGCCGGTCCGGGACGAGGCGGCGGCGCGCGGCGTGGCGGCCATCGCCGCCCTGCGCGGCCAGGTCACGCCGCAGGAGATCCAGAAACTGCTCCGCAAGCACGAGCGCCGAGCACGGACCGGCCGTCTCGTGAAGGCGCTGGCCGTGCTGGGGATTTTGACGGGCGGAGCTTTCGCCGCCTGGAAGTGGTGGGACAAGCAGGCCAACCCCGACTGGCTCGTCGAGCCTCCGGCCGCGACCGAGGTGCCCGAGACGGGACACCTGTCGGCGGTCGACGGCAGCGGCCAGTCCGACCTGGACCCCGAGGTACAGGCCAAGGAAGCCGAGGAGAAGGCGGCGGAGCGCGACGACCGCCACTGAACCACCCAACATCGCCGCGGGGGGGGGGGGGGGGGGGGGGGGGGGGGGCCGGCGCGGGGGGGGGGGGGGGGGGGGGGGCAACGCGCCCCCCCCCGCGCCCCCCCGCGCCCCGCCCCCCCCCCCCCCCCCCCCCCCCCCCCCCCCCCCCCGGGCGCGCCCCCCCCCCCCCCCCCCCCCCCCCCCCCCGCGGCGATGTTTCACGTGGAACAACCGCACGAGCGGCCGCGAGCGCTCCGCGGAGGATTTACCCGCACCGCTCGCGATGACGTTTGCAACGGTCTTCGTGTGCAGTATCCATGGAGATGTTGTTGACGGAATGCGTCGAACCGGTCACTCGGCAGCCCGTTCGGCAGCTCACACAAGGGTCCTGGCAGCCCTACCACCCCTCGACACCGCGCCCGCCGTACGCACAGCCGACCCACAGGACGTGCGCCACCCATTCTGTTTGCGCAAAGAAATGCAACGCCTGCAAAGGCTGTCCTGTGACTCACGTCACTGAAGTGACTCACTCCTGGTCCCGCCCGGTCCGAGAACGTCCCACCAGGGGTGCGCACGGACGCGGGGGCATACGAAAACCGGCCAGCCGCCCTATGGGCGTCTGGCCGGTCCGGTGTGTGGAGCCTAGGGGAGTCGAACCCCTGACATCTGCCATGCAAAGACAGCGCTCTACCAACTGAGCTAAGGCCCCGTAATGAGGAGCGTCCGACCACAGGAACCATCTGTCGACGGGCGCCGCAGACCAGAGTACCGGGTCACCCAGGGGATCTCGCAAAATATTGGGGGTCCCCGTGGACGACCACTCTCCGTAAGATGCTCGACGTGGTTCGCTGTCGCGAACCGCGGTACTTGGGGAAGCGATGGGGAGACGCAATGGACGCCGCACAGCAGGAAGCAACCGCGAGAGCCCGGGAGCTGCAGCGGAACTGGTACGGGGAGCCGTTGGGGGCGCTCTTCCGTAGGCTCATAGAGGACCTGGGTCTGAATCAGGCGCGTCTTGCCGGGGTACTGGGGCTGTCCGCGCCCATGTTGTCGCAGCTGATGAGCGGTCAGCGGGCCAAGATCGGCAATCCGGCGGTGGTCCAGCGCGTCCAGCTTCTGCAGGACCTGGCGGGGCAGGTCGCCGACGGGAGCGTCAGCGCAGCCGAGGCGACCGAGCGGATGGACGAGATCAAGAAGTCCCAGGGGGGATCGGTGCTCAGCAACACCACGCAGTCCACGACCAGTTCGGGAGCCCCGACGGTCAAGCGGGTGGTCCGCGAGATCCAGTCACTGCTGCGTTCGGTGGCCGCCGCCGGAGACATCATCGACGCGGCGGACACCCTCGCCCCGACCCACCCGGAACTGGCAGAGTTCCTCCGGGTCTACGGTGCCGGCCGTACGTCCGACGCGGTCGCGCACTACCAGTCCCACCAGAACTGAGCCGAGCCCGGCCGCCGACCGCGGGCGCTGGAAGCAGTGACACCTTCCAGCCGCCGCACGTCATGCAGCCGGGCACCTCGGAAGAGGTCTCCGGACCGACCGCCGAAGGGGAGCGACGTACGACCATGGGTGAGGTCTTCGCAGGCCGGTACGAACTGGTCGACCCGATCGGGCGCGGGGGAGTCGGTGCGGTGTGGCGCGCCTGGGACCACAGGCGGCGCCGGTACGTGGCCGCCAAGGTGCTCCAGCAGAGCGACGCGCACGCCCTCCTGCGATTCGTGCGGGAACAGGCGCTGCGGATCGATCATCCACATGTACTGGCTCCCGCCAGCTGGGCCGCCGACGACGACAAGGTCCTGTTCACCATGGACCTGGTGGCCGGGGGCTCCCTGGTCCATCTGGTCAACGACTACGGCCCCCTGCCTCCCGCCTTCGTCTGCACCCTGACCGACCAGCTCCTGGCGGGTCTCGGCGCCGTGCACGCGGAGGGAGTGGTGCACCGCGACATCAAGCCCGCCAACATACTTCTCGAAGCGACCGGCACGGGCCGGCCGAGGTTGCGTCTGTCCGACTTCGGCATCGCCATGCGGCTGGGCGAACCACGCCTGACCGAGACCAACTACGTGGTGGGAACGCCGGGTTACTTCGCGCCCGAGCAGATGCTGGGCTGCGAGCCCGATTTCCCCGCCGACCTGTTCGCCGTCGGCCTGGTCGCCCTGTACCTCCTGGAAGGCGGCAAGCCCGACGCCAAGGCGCTGATCGAGTACTTCGCCGAGCACGGCACGCCGTCCGCGCCGCGGGGCATACCCGAGCCCCTGTGGCAGGTCGTGGCGATGCTCCTCCAGCCCGATCCGCAGGCCCGCTTCCGGACCGCCACAGGGGCGCGCAAGGCCCTCGCCGCGGCGGTCGAGCTGCTGCCCGAGCCCGGACCCGACGACGAACTGATCGAGGTCTTCGACCAACTCGGGCCGCTGCCGGAGGGGTTCGGACCCAGAGGTCCCCTGGAACAGGGGGCGGCTCCGGCAGGGAGCTCACGAACGCTGTCCTCCCGTGGATTTCCGGACACCACAGCCGCGGCCCCGGGAATCGACTCCGGCCCGAGCTCCGGTTCGCATGTCGGATCGGATTTCGGATCAGGCGTCGGATCAGGGTTCGGAGCGATCCCCGGTTCGGACTTCGGTCCCGACTCCGGTACGAGACACGGCTCGAACGGCTCCGGCGTTCTTCCAGCCTCGACGCCCGCGCCCGGCCCGGAGGAGGAATCCGGCTCCGCGCCCGTCCCGGGACCGAACGAGCAGAACCATCAGAACGCCCCGGACGAGTCGGAAGAGTTGCGGGAGCCGCGAAAGGGCGCTCACGGAGGCTTCCGGTCCGTCCCCGGCTCCGGGGGCGGGTCGCGCGGCCTCGGGACCGGGAACGTACCGGAACCCCGTCCCGCCGGCGCCGGGCAGGGCTCGGGGCAGTGGCCCGCCGGGGACGGCATACCGGCTCGACCCAGCCGCGCGAGGGCGGGAGTCGAGCCCGGCCCCGAGCACGTGCAGCCCCCGGCCGCCCCCGACGGCGTACCGGCCCGGCCCGCGTCCGAGGACGACCGGTCCCCCGCCACGCCGGACGGCACACCCCAGGACCCCGCCTCCGCCTCCGCTCCCGGGACCTCCCCCCAGCCGTCCTCGATGTCGGACACCGGTAGTTTCCATCTGCCTCCGCCCCAGCCCGCCACCGCCGACCCCCGTCGACAGCCGCCGGCCGAGCCTCCCGGCGACCGGTCCCCCCACTCACTGACACCGCACCCTCAGGAGCCCCGCCCGGACCTGCGGGCGCCCACTCCCCCCACCTCGGTCCCGCTCCCCCCGCCGGCGTCCGCCCCGTTCTCCCCTCCGCCCTACGACCCGACCCCGACCCCGACGCCGACTCCCCCGACCGCGCCGCTTCCCGTGTACGCGTCCGCCCCGCACCGGTCCCCGGTCCCGTCCGCCGCGATGCCGCAGCACACGTACGCCTCCACTGTTTCGTACACCGCCCGTTCCGTTCAGGTTCCGCCGGGAACCGCGGCCCGTCCGGGACACCGCAGAAGGCGCGCACGTCCGCGTCCGGGGCCGCCCGCCGCGGTCGCCGTGCCGATGCTGCTGCTCGCCCTGGCCTGTTTCGCGGTCGGATTCTGGGCACTGACCCAGGTCTGAGTCCGGGACGGATCCAGGTCTGAGTCCGGGACGGATCCAGGTCTGAGTCCGGGAAGAACGAGAGGCGGCGCCGGGCGCTACCGGTCCCGTGCCGCCCCGTGCTCCCAAGGGGCCGGTGCCGGCAGCGAGGCCGAGGCCGTGTCGGCGTCCTCGGGCGCGGGCCGGACGGTCCGCGCCGCCCGGCGGCGCGCGATCACGGTCCACATCCCGAGCGTCAGCATCAGCATGGTTCCGGTACCGATGCCGCCCGCGGCGACCAGTTTCATGACGCCGCCGCGGCCGGTGCCGCCGCCGCTCTCCCCGGTGCCCGCCGCGCCGTCCGCCGTTCCGTCGCCGGCCGCGTCGTCGAAACCGCCCGCCGGAACGGCGAACACGTCCCCGGGTACCGGTTTCCCCGCGTAGGCAGGGCCCGTCCCCGCCGCTCCGGCCACGCGCACCCGCAGCGTCAGCCCGAACGGCCCCTCGCCGAAGCGGTCGGCGACCTGCGCGGCGAGATGGACCACGAGGTAGTAGGAGCCGGCGAACCGCATCCCGCTCACACGGTCGTTGAGGGCGTAGCGGTTCTCGTAGGCGACGGGAGGCAGCGGGGCGAGCGCGGCGGAACGCTGGCCGCCGTCGTACCCGGAGCCGACGTCGTCGACGAGGCCTCGTACCGGGTTGTAGAGGGACATGACCAGGGCGGTGCCGACAGAGCCCTCCCCCCGGCTCGCGCTGCCCAGGTCCGCGGTCGCGTAGACCTGCTGTCCCCAGTCGACCGGCACCTTGTAGAAGCGGGTCTGCCCCGGGCTGATGCCGTCCTTCCAGACTCCCTGTCCGAGCGGGACGGCCCCGCTGAATCCCGCGCCGCCGCCGCGGTGCTTCGCGTCCCCCACGAGCGGCTCGGGCGACGCCGAGTTCCAGGCTTCCGGAGCGCTCGTCGGTCCGGAAGCCGTCTTCGGAGCGGGCTCCGACGCATAGCCGAGTTCCAGGTCCCAGGGGCGGGACGCGGAGGACTCCGTGCCGGACGGAGCCTCCGTACCGCTCGTCGCGCCCGCCGCCCCGGTGCGTTCGACGACCACGTAGTACGTTCCCGCCGTCTGGCAGGCGTAGTGCTCACCGCTCGTCTCGCGGGAGGCCCAGGCGGCGATGGGGTGCGGGCTCTGGGTGGCGCCGAAGTGGACGGTGCCGGTGAAGGAGCAGTTGCGGCCGTTGGCGTCCTGAAGGGAGACCTTGAGGCCGTCCGAGTAGGAGACCGTCGCGCCGGGCCGGGGGACGGCGGTGGCGGATACGTAAGCGTCGGAGTCGGCACCGAGTTCGAGGCGGTAATACATCCTGCCGTCCCTCCCCGCGAGTCCGACGGAGCTCTTGTACGTCCGGCCGGGCCGAAGGAGTACGGAGTCGGTCGTGCCGACCGCGCCCTTGACGGCGATGGCGTCCTCGGCGAAGGCGTACGGCCCGGACGTGCCGTCGGCGGCCGTGCCCGCGCCCTTCGCGGTGGTCCGCGCATCGGCGGTCTGGGGGGTGGCGGCGGCCCTGCCCGCGGGTGCGAGGCTCACGCACAGCGCGGCGGCCAGCGCCGTGGCCGCGAGCATCCGGCCGTGCCACGACCTCGCACGCCGGCCTCCGGCACACCGGCCCTTCGTGCGCCGCCCCATCACGCGCCACCCCTCGTCGAAGCCCCCTGGCGCGGACCATCCTGCCCCGTCAGCCACCGCGACACCCGGGCTATCGGAGGGAGCGGCCGAAAGGAAGCGGCCGAACGCCCTCGGGTTTTGCCCCCGCAACCGATTCGCTTGCGTTCGTGAACCGACGGGCTTCCGGGAAACACAAAACCCCGACCGCGAGGCGGCCGGGGTCTGCTCCGAGACTGTTGTCGATCCTCACGAACCCGTGGGCACGGAGTCGGTCGCCTCCGTCCACAGATCCTGCTCGGCGCGATCCGCCTGGATCTGGCGGTACACGAGGAGCCCGCCGATGGCGGCCAGTGCGACCAGGAGAAGCTTCTTCACCGCGCGACCTCGTCCTTCGTTGACGTAGGGGACTTCTGGCGCCCGACTATACACACCGACCGATATCGATCGGTGACCTGGATCGGCCCCCAACTGCGGCCCCGCGTACAGCGGGAGAGCGGGATGACACCGCTCCGATCTCACGGTGATCACGCGTCACAGACTGTGACTTTTATGGGCATCTACGAGCTTTTCTGATCACTTGCGACCATCCGGGTGGTGTTCATCTGAACATCAACGCGCCACGGGCGCAGGTCCACCACTTCACGGCCCACCTACACATCATGAGGAAAGTACGCAAATCGCCCGACCCGAAAGTGAGGGGCCGTGACCCAGAACAAGGTCATGAAGCTGTGGAGCGCGATCGTCACCGCCTTCCTGGCGCTGTGCGCGACGCTCGGACTCGTCACCACCACCGCGGCCGCCGCGGTACCGCAGGCCGGCCCGGCCCGCAACACGGAGTCCTCGGTGGCGGCCCCCGCGACCGCCCAGGTCCCGGCAGCCTGGACCTGGTCCCACAACCGGGCCCTGCCCCCCACGATGAAGCAACGCATCCGCGCCGAGGCGCACGGCTCCTCGCCGAGCTGCCGGCACCGCGCACCGGCGGACGAGGGCACGGCGGAGGCCGCCGCTCCCGGCAGCACGGAGGGCCTCGCGGAACCCTACGCCTGTTCCGGGCCCGAGACGCTCGCAACGCCCGGCACGGAGCCTCTGGGGGCCTTCACGCCGGTGACACGGCTCCAGCGCTAGCCGATCTCGATCCGGGCGCCGGGACAGGCGCCGATCCAGGCACCGCGGCAGGCACGGGACGGACGTCGAGGCAGGCCCCGGGACGGGCACCTCGGCAGGCGCGAACAGGCACCACGGCCGGCACAGGACGGGCGTCGCACAGGCGCCGGACGAACGACGCCGGACGAACACCGCAGCAGGCGGGAAGCGCCGTACGAGAACGCGGTACGAGGCGGAAAGCACGGACACCGCCCCCGGCCACTTCCCCAGCCTCACGGTTCCCGGCCGCTCCTCGGACCACCGTTCCTCAGCATCCCCTCGGGCCCCACTCCGTGGAGCGCGGCCCGTACCCCCTCACAGACACCCTGAAGTAGCGGCGAACTTGCGTACGAAGCACCCAGGGCAAAGGCCCGGCGACTCTTCCCAGTCGCCGGGCCTTCGACATCGCGGCGGCACCTCCGGGCGGTCGGCAAGCCCGGCGGGCTCCCGAAGCTCCACCGCTTCCGGGGAGTCCGCCCGTCGGCCGACACGGTCCCCCGGGCCGGTCCCGGCGACACCCGCGCGCGATCCACGAACTGCCGGCCATAAACGCCGAAGACCCCCGACCGTGATGGCTGGGGGTCTTCGAACTGGTGGGGCTAACAGGATTTGAACCTGTGGCCTCATCCTTATCAGGGATGCGCTCTAACCAACTGAGCTATAGCCCCGCCGCGCTTTGCGGTGTGTGTCCCGCGCGCTGACCTCTGAAGATTAGCGCACGACGCGGCCAGTCCCAAAATCGATAGTCGGAGGGCGTTTGAACGCGCCCTCACTCATCCTCTGCGAGGGTCAGCTCCACGCCGCCGACGAAGCCGGCGGAGAGGTTGTAGATGAACGCTCCGAGGGTCGCCAGAGCGGTCGCGAGGACCACGTCGATGACCGCGATGACCGACGTGAACATCAGGACGTGCGGCAGCGAGAGGAACGACTGGAGGTCGAAGCCGTTGGACTCGTTCGACCCGGTCGCCTCGGAGATGGTGCCGCCGACGGTCGAGAAGACGCCCATCGCGTCCATGACCATCCACAGCACCGCCGCCGCCACGATCGTGCAGATGCCGAGCGCGATGGAGAGCAGGAAGCTGACCTTCATCACCGACCACGGGTCGGCCTTGGCCACCCGCAGCCGCGCCTTGCGCACGCGCGGTGTCGTCCGCGCGCCCGTGCGCGGCCGGCGGACCGCGCCGGCCGGAGCCTGCGCCGGGTACGCCTGCGGCGGGTGATACGGCTGTGCGGGCTGCTGCCCGTGCCGCTCGCCCGGCAGCGGCGACGCCGCCGCGGACGGCGCCACCGGCGGCGTGCCCGGAGCGACCGGGGCCGCCTGCCCGCCCGCGTGCTGCTGGGCCTGCTGGCCTCGGGTGTCGGTCACAGTTCCCCCCTGGGATCCATGAGAGTCATGGGAGTCGGTTCCGTCCATGGCGGTGCCACGGCCGCCGTCCGTTTCCGTACCGGTCGATCCGGCGCCCGTGGCTCCACTCACGACGACTCACTCCTCGCGCTACTCGGCCGAGGACGGCTCGCCCTCTTCCGTACCGACGGCCTCGACGCCCTCGGCGGTCTCGTCCACGGGCTCATCGCCGTCGACCTCCTCCGCCTCACGGCCGGCCTCGGCGTTACGAGCGATGCCGACCACGGCATCGCGCTTGCCCAGGTTGATCAGTTGGACGCCCATGGTGTCACGGCCCGTCTCCCTGACCTCGTTGACTCGCGTACGAATCACACCACCGGACAGTGTGATGGCGAGGATCTCGTCGGTCTCCTCGACCACCAGCGCGCCGACCAGGGAACCACGGTCCTCGACGATCTTGGCGGCCTTGATACCGAGGCCGCCGCGACCCTGGACGCGGTACTCGTCGACGGCGGTCCGCTTCGCGTACCCACCGTCTGTGGCAGTGAACACGAACGTACCGGGTCGAACAACATTCATCGAGAGCAGCTCGTCGCTCTCGCGGAAGCTCATGCCCTTGACGCCCGAGGTCGCACGGCCCATCGGTCGCAAAGCGTCATCCGTCGCGGTGAACCTGATCGACTGGGCCTTCTTGCTGATCAGCAGCAGATCGTCCTCTGCGGAGACGAGCTCGGCTCCGATCAGTTCGTCGTCGGATCCGTCCTCGGTCTCGCGCAGGTTGATCGCGATGACACCCCCGGAACGGGGCGAATCGTAATCCTTGAGCGGCGTCTTCTTGACCAGTCCGCCCTTGGTGGCCAGCACCAGGTAGGGCGCCGCCTCGTAGTCGCGGATCGCGAGGATCTCGGCGATCGCCTCGTCCGGCTGGAAGGCCAGCAGGTTGGCGACGTGCTGGCCACGCGCGTCACGGCCGGCGTCCGGGAGCTCGTAGGCCTTGGCGCGGTAGACCCGGCCCTTGTTGGTGAAGAACAGCAGCCAGTGGTGCGTCGTCGACACGAAGAAGTGGTCGACGATGTCGTCCTGCTTCAGCTTCGTACCGCGGACGCCCTTGCCGCCCCGCTTCTGCGAGCGGTAGTCCTCGGTCTTGGTGCGCTTGATGTAGCCGCCGCGCGTGATGGTGACGACGATGTCCTCTTCGGCGATCAGGTCCTCGATGGACATGTCACCGTCGAAGGGCACCAGCTTGGAGCGGCGGTCGTCGCCGAACTTCTCGACGATCGCGGCGAGCTCCTCGCTGATGATGCCGCGCTGACGCACCGGCGAGGCGAGGATCTCGTTGTACTCGCGGATCTTGGCCTGGAGCTCGTCGTGCTCCTGGATGATCTTCTGACGCTCCAGGGCGGCCAGTCGACGCAGCTGCATCTCGAGGATCGCGTTGGCCTGGATCTCGTCGATCTCCAGGAGGCCCATCAGGCCCTCGCGCGCGATCTCCACGGTGTCGCTGCGCCGGATGAGCGCGATGACCTCGTCGATGGCGTCCAGGGCCTTCAGCAGGCCGCGCAGGATGTGCGCGCGCTCCTCGGCCTTGCGCAGCCGGAACTTCGTCCGGCGGACGATGACCTCGATCTGGTGCGCCACCCAGTGGCGGATGAACGCGTCCAGGGAGAGGGTGCGCGGCACACCGTCGACGAGCGCCAGCATGTTCGCGCCGAAGTTCGTCTGGAGGTCGGTGTGCTTGTAGAGGTTGTTCAGGACGACCTTGGCGACGGCGTCCCGCTTGAGGACGATCACGAGCCGCTGGCCGGTACGGGAACTGGTCTCGTCCCGCACGTCCGCGATGCCGCCGACCTTGCCGTCCTTGACCAGGTCGGCGATCTTCTGGGCGAGGTTGTCGGGGTTGACCTGGTAGGGGAGTTCGGTGACCACCAGGCACTGGCGGTTCTGGATCTCCTCGACCTCGACGACCGCGCGCATCGTGATGGAGCCACGGCCCGTGCGGTACGCCTCCTCGATGCCCTTGCGGCCCACGACGAGAGCGCCGCTCGGGAAGTCGGGGCCCTTGATGCGCTCGATCAGCGCGTCCAGGAGCTCCTCGTGGGAGGACTCCGGGTTCTCCAGGTACCACTGGGCGCCGGCCGCGACCTCGCGCAGGTTGTGCGGCGGGATGTTGGTCGCCATGCCGACCGCGATACCGGCGGAGCCGTTGATCAGCAGGTTCGGGAAGCGGGCCGGCAGGACGGTCGGCTCCTGGGAGCGGCCGTCGTAGTTGTCCGTGAAGTCGACGGTCTCCTCGTCGATGTCGCGGACCATCTCCATGGACAGCGGCATCATCTTGCACTCGGTGTACCGCATCGCGGCCGCCGGGTCGTTGCCGGGAGATCCGAAGTTGCCGTTGGAGTCCACCAGCGGCATGCGCATCGACCACGGCTGCGCGAGGCGGACCAGCGCGTCGTAGATCGAGGAGTCGCCGTGCGGGTGGTAGTTGCCCATGACGTCGCCGACGACGCGGGCGCACTTGTAGAAGCCCTTCTCGGGCCGGTAGCCGCCGTCGTACATCGCGTACAGGACGCGGCGGTGGACGGGCTTGAGACCGTCCCGCACGTCGGGCAGCGCGCGCGACACGATGACGGACATCGCGTAGTCGAGGTACGAGCGCTGCATCTCGGTCTCGAGCCCGACGGGCTCGATGCGCATGGCGATGTCGCCCGCTTCAGGATTGCTCGGTGCGTTCTCGTCGGTCATTGCTGGTGAAGATCCTTTCTGACGCGGTCAGCTGAGACCGACTCAGATGTCGAGGAAGCGGACGTCCTTGGCGTTGCGCTGGATGAACGCGCGGCGGGCCTCGACGTCCTCGCCCATGAGGACGGAGAAGAGATCGTCGGCCTGGGCGGCGTCGTCGAGGGTGACCTGGCCGAGGACGCGGTGCTCCTGGTCCATGGTCGTGATGCGCAGCTCCTCGGCGTTCATCTCACCGAGACCCTTGAAGCGCTGGATCGAGTCCTCGCGCACGCGCTTGCCGGCCTGGCGGCCGAGCTCGATCAGCGCGTCGCGCTCGCGGTCCGAGTACGCGTACTCGAAGTCGTCCCGGCCCCACTTGAGCTTGTACAGCGGCGGGCGGGACAGGAAGACGTGCCCTGCCTCGACCAGCGGGCGCATGAAGCGGAACAGGAAGGTCAGCAGCAGGGTGTTGATGTGCTGGCCGTCGACGTCGGCGTCCGCCATCAGAATGATCTTGTGATAGCGGAGCTTCGCGATGTCGAAGTCCTCGTGGACTCCGGTGCCGAAGGCGGAGATCAGTGCCTGGATCTCCTGGTTCTGCAGGATCTTGTCGATCCGCGCCTTCTCGACGTTGAGGATCTTTCCCCGGATCGGGAGGATGGCCTGGTACTGCGGGTTCCGGCCGGACTTGGCCGAGCCGCCGGCGGAGTCACCCTCGACGATGAAGATCTCGCACTTGGTGGGGTCGTTCGACTGGCAGTCGGAGAGCTTGCCCGGCAGGGACGCCGACTCCAGGAGGCCCTTGCGACGCGTCAGGTCACGCGCCTTGCGGGCCGCCACGCGCGCGGTGGCCGCCTGGATGGACTTGCGGATGATGTCCGCGGCCTCGACCGGGTTGCGGTCCAGCCAGTCGTTGAGGTGCTCGTAGACCGCCTTCTGGACGAAGGTCTTCGCCTCCGTGTTGCCCAGCTTGGTCTTGGTCTGGCCCTCGAACTGAGGCTCGCTCAGCTTGACCGAGATGATCGCGGTCAGACCCTCGCGGATGTCGTCACCCGTGAGGTTGTCGTCCTTCTCGCGAAGCAGCTTCTTGTCGCGCGCGTACTTGTTGATGAGCGAGGTCAGCGCCGCGCGGAAGCCCTCCTCGTGCGTGCCGCCCTCGTGGGTGTGGATGATGTTGGCGAAGGAGTACACGCCCTCGCTGTAGCCGCTGTTCCACTGCATCGCGACCTCGAGGGACAGGCTCTTGTCCTTGTCCTCGGCTTCGAGGTCGATGACGGTGGGGTGCACCGCCTCTCCCTTGCGGGAGTTGAGGTACTTCACGAAGTCGACGATGCCGCCCTCGTAGTGGTACGTGACGGTCTTGACCTCGTCCTTCTCGTCAGCACCCGCCTCGTCCGCCCCGGCGACGGCCTTCGCCGAATCACGCTCATCGGTGAGTTTGATCGTCAAACCCTTGTTGAGGAACGCCATCTCCTGGAAGCGCCGCGAGAGCGTCTCGAAGGAGTACTCCGTGGTCTCGAAGATGTCCGCGTCGGCCCAGAAGGTGACCGACGTTCCGGTCTCGTCCGTGGCCTCGTGCTGGGAGAGAGGGGCCGTCGGGACGCCCAGCTTGTAGTCCTGCGTCCAGCGGTGACCGTCGGTCTTGACCTCGACGGAGATCTTGCTCGACAGGGCGTTCACGACGGAGACGCCGACGCCGTGCAGACCGCCGGAGACCGCGTATCCGCCTCCGCCGAACTTGCCGCCCGCGTGCAGCACGGTCAGCACGACCTCGAGGGCCGGCTTGCCCTCGGAGGCGACGATGCCCACCGGGATGCCGCGGCCGTTGTCGACGACGCGCACGCCGCCGTCCGGGAGGATCGTGATCTCGATCGTGTCCGCGTGGCCGGCCAGCGCCTCGTCGACCGAGTTGTCCACCACCTCGTACACGAGGTGGTGGAGTCCACGCTCACCGGTCGAACCGATGTACATGCCAGGTCGCTTGCGGACCGCGTCCAAACCCTCGAGGACGGTGATGGCACTGGCGTCGTACGAGGATGTGACCTCGCCGTTCGCGCCGGCGTCGGTGGACGGGATGTTCTCGTTGGGGTTGCCGGAATCGGCCACGAAGCGCCCTTTCTGGCACAGCACAAGCCGAACTCCCGGCGGGTGGCCGGAGCGGCTGCGGCGTGTTGCGGTGGTAAGCCTTAGTCAGCGTTGCTCGGTGCGTCCCACTAGTGGGGCGGGATTAGCTTCCAGTCTACCGGTAGCGCTGACAGTGATGGGGGTTTGCCGGTACCTGAGTCCGCATGTGCCGCCCTGAACCGGTCTCGCCCGACTCCCCATATGCGGACCCGGGCCCAAAGAGGCTTACAGCGGCACTCAGCCCTTCCGGGTGTCAACCCCCGGCTACTGACGGGTCAGGTCGCCGTCCACTGTCGCGCGCGGTCGCCCGCGGAGGTCGCCCGGAGCATGCCGAGCGGCGTCCCGCAGGGTGTCCGAGATGGCCTTCGAGCCGTCTTCGATACCTGTCTGACCAGCGGATATCGATGGTTCTCCGGATTGCCGGACGGGGGGTGGCCCAGAGCGGCGCGCCCCCTGGGCGACAGCCTGCGAGGACCACGGAGGACAGGGGGGTGTCCACGGGCGGGATCGGTGAGGGATCCGGGGGTGCGGCGATCGGCCGGCTCCTGTGCCCCGCGGCGGCGGTACACGCCCCGGACCCGGGCGCGGCACGGCCCGGCACCGCCCCGGACGACGGCCGGAATTCGCCCATGGCCATCGACCCGGCCCGGTCACGATCTCCCGGGTCAGCGGGACGGCCGGCCCGGAAACGGCCGAGATCGCCGGGTCGGAGGACGGCCGGCGTCGCCTGGATCGACCGCGGTCGACGCTCCGGCGCGGCAGCCGTCCGCGGAGGGGGTCAGGATCGCCCGCGCCCGGGACCGGCGCGGCCGAATCGTCCGGCGGCCGCCCGAGGGCGCGACGACGCCGGTCACCGCCCCGTGAGGGGCGTCCACGCGGGTACGCCGTCCGCAGGACCGGCGGGCGGTGACCGGCGCCGGCCGGTCACCCGTAGGTGTCGCCGGGACCCGTGCTGCCCGGAGCGCGCAGCGGCCCGTAACGGCGTGGCGGGCCCATCGGCCCCTGGACCTTGAGCAGACGCACGGTGCCGTGGCCGAGGTCCTGGTTCAGCCGCGCCACCAGTTGCGGCGCCAGCAGGCGCAGCTGGGTCGCCCAGGCGGTCGAGTCGCACTGCACCGTGAGCACCCGCTCGGCCGGGTCGTCGTCGTAGCGCAGCGGAACGCAGTGGTTGGCCAGGTCGTCGCCGACGATCTGCGGCCAGCGGCCCATCACGCCGCCCACCGCGGCAGGGGTCTCCCAGCCGCGCTCGGTGAGCAGCCGGTTGATCGCGGAACCGAGCGCCATGGGGTCGCGCCCGTCGGCACCCGAACCGGAGCGCAGACCGCCGCCGCGACGCGCCTGCTTCTTCTGCTGGGCCGCGTCCCCACGCGCGCGTGCCTGTTCCTTCGCGGCCCGCAGCGCCACGCGCGCGAGGTCGACGCCGGACGGCTCCGGGGTCTTCTTGCGGGGCTCGGCGCCCTCGGCACCGGTTCCCGATGTGTTCTCCGTCATAGGCGCTCCACCGTGCCTTCGGACACGGCGTACCGCGCCCCGGTCAGAACATCCGGTACGTCGTCGTCCACGGCGGCGGTCACGAGGACCTGCTCACCGGGGGCGACGAGCTCCGCTAGGCGCTCGCGTCTGCGGCTGTCCAGCTCCGCGAAGACGTCGTCGAGGACCAGCACCGGCTCGTTGCCCTCGGCCCTGAGCAGGTCGTACGAGGCCAGGCGCAGAGCCAGCGCGTACGACCAGGACTCTCCGTGCGAGGCGTATCCCTTGGCGGGCAGCCGGCCGAGTTTGAGGACCAGATCGTCCCGGTGGGGCCCCACGAGGGTCACACCGCGCTCGATCTCCGGCTTGCGGGCCTCCTCCATGGCGGTCATGAGCTGGGCGTAGAGCTCCTCGCGGGCGTGGCCGACGACGCCGGGCGAGGACGCCTTGTACTCCAGGGCGAGGGGCCCGCCGCCGGGCGCCAGTTGCTCGTACGCCTTGTCGGCCAGCGGCTGGATCGCCGCGACCAGGTCGAGCCGCTGGGCCGTCAGCTCGGCTCCCACGCGCGCGAGGTGCTGGTCCCACACGTCGAGCGTGGACAGGTCCATGGTGCGGCCGCCGTGCCGGCGGGCCATCGCGGCCGACTTCAGGAGGGTGTTGCGCTGCTTGAGGACCCGGTCGTAGTCGGATCGGACGCCCGCCATGCGCGGGGAGCGGGCGGTGATCAGTTCGTCGAGGAACCGGCGCCGCTCCCCGGGGTCGCCCTTGATCAGGGCGAGATCCTCGGGCGCGAACAGGACGGTTCGTACGATGCCGAGTACGTCACGGGGTCTGACCTGGGAGGACCTGTTGATACGGGCGCGGTTGGCCTTGCCGGGGTTCAGCTCCAGCTCGATGAGCTGCTGGCGCTCCCCCTGGCGGACATTGGCCCGGATGACCGCCCGGTCGGCGCCCATGCGGACGAGCGGCGCGTCCGAGGAGACGCGGTGGCTGCCGAGGGTCGCGAGATAGCCGACGGCCTCGACCAGATTCGTCTTGCCCTGTCCGTTGGGCCCCACGAACGCGGTGACGCCCGGGTCGAGCGGGACCTCGACCCGGGCGTACGAGCGGTAGTCGGCCAGCGACAGATGCGTGACGTGCATGGTCGTTCGCCGACCTCCCCCAGCGTGGTGTTTCGGGTGTTGCGGGTTCCGACCGGGGTCCGCACGGACCCCGGTCCTCAGGTTCTTCCCCCGGCTGTGGACAACCGGGTCACCCCGGGTGCGGAGAACCCGGGGCGTCGATCAAGCCTTCTCGACGGCGTGGCCGCCGAACTGGTTGCGCAGCGCCGCGATCATCTTCATCTGCGGCGAGTCGTCCTGCCGCGAGGCGAAGCGGGCGAAGAGCGACGCGGTGATCGCGGGCAGCGGCACCGCGTGGTCGATGGCGGCCTCCACCGTCCACCGGCCCTCGCCGGAGTCCTGCGCGAAGCCCTTGAGCTTCTCCAGGTGCTCGTCCTCGTCCAGCGCGTTGACGGCGAGGTCGAGCAGCCAGGAGCGGATGACCGTGCCTTCCTGCCAGGAACGGAAGACCTCGCGCACGTCCGTGACGGAGTCGACCTTCTCCAGGAGCTCCCAGCCCTCGGCGTAAGCCTGCATCATGGCGTACTCGATGCCGTTGTGGACCATCTTCGCGAAGTGACCCGCGCCGACCTTGCCGGCGTGCACCGCTCCGAAGTCGCCCTCGGGCTTGAGCGCGTCGAAGACGGGCTGGACCAGGGCGACGTGCTCGGCGTGGCCGCCGTACATCAGCGCGTAGCCGTTCTCCAGGCCCCAGACGCCGCCCGAGACGCCGCAGTCGACGAAGCCGATGCCCTTGATGCCCAGCTCGACGGCGTGCTTCTCGTCGTCCGTCCAGCGCGAGTTGCCGCCGTCCACGACGACGTCGCCCGGCTCCAGCAGGGCGGCCAGCTCGTCGACGGTGGACTGGGTCGCGGCGCCCGCGGGGACCATGACCCACACCACGCGCGGGCCCTTGAGCTTGCCCACAAGTTCTTCCAGGCTGTGGACATCGGCGAGGTCCGGGTTGCGGTCGTATCCGATGACGGTGTGACCTGCGCGGCGGATCCGCTCGCGCATGTTGCCGCCCATCTTGCCGAGGCCGACGAGACCGAGCTCCATCAGTTGTTCCTTAGGGGTTGCGACGTGGCGTGAGGGCACTCTCGTACCCGGGTCCGAGCCTAGACCGGGGGGTACCACCCACGCCTTTCGGGCATCGGTGGAACTCACGCACATCTGTGGGCATACGCGCTCATACGTATGCCCCGCCCGCGGTGCGCCCGCCGGTCCCCGGGACCGGCGGGCTCCGGGATCAGCCGGACAGGCGCACCGGCATGATCAGGTACTTGTAGGCCTCGTCCGCCTCGGCGTCCACGGCGGGCTTGCCGCTGAGCAGCGCCGGCTTCGTGGACGTCGTGAAGGAGAGCTGGGCCACCGGCGAATCGATGGCGCTCAGGCCGTCGAGCAGGAACGTCGGGTTGAAGGCGATCGAGACGTCGTCGCCCTCCAGCTGGGCGTCGACCCTTTCCACAGCCTGTGCGTCGTCGCTGGAGCCGGCCTCCAGGATCAGCACGCCCTGCTCGAAGCTCAGCCGCACCGGGGTGTTGCGCTCGGCGACCAGGGCCACGCGCTTGACGGCCTCCACGAAGGGGGCGGTCTCGATGACGGCGATGGAGTTGAACTCCGTCGGGAACAGGGAGCGGTACTTCGGGAGGTCGCCTTCGAGCAGACGGGTGGTCGTACGCCGCCCGGCGCCCTCGAAGCCGATCAGGCCCTCGCCCGCGCCGGAACCGGACAGCGCCAGGATCACGCTGTCGCCGCCCGTGAGGGCCTTGGCGGTGTCCAGGAGCGTCTTGGCGGGCACCAGGGCGACCGCGGACGCCTCCGGGTTCTCCGGCTTCCACAGGAACTCGCGGACCGCGAAGCGGTACCGGTCGGTGGACGCCAGGGTGACCTTGTCGCCCTCGATCTCGATGCGCACACCGGTGAGCACGGGGAGCGTGTCGTCGCGCCCGGCGGCGATGGCCACCTGGGCGGCGGCGGAGGCGAAGACCTCACCGGGGACGGTGCCGGTCGCCGACGGCATCTGGGGCAGTGCCGGGTACTCCTCCACAGGCAGGGTGTGGAGTGTGAACCGCGAGGAGCCGCAGACCACGGTCGCCCGTACACCGTCTGTGGAAATCTCCACCGGCCGGTTGGGCAGCGCGCGGCAGATGTCCGCGAGGAGGCGGCCGGACACGAGGACCGTGCCCTCCTCGTCGATCTCCGCGTCCACGGAGACCCGCGCCGAGACCTCGTAGTCGAAGCTGGAGAGGCTCAGTGCGCCCTCTTCGGCCTTCAGAAGGAGGCCGGCGAGGACAGGAGCCGGCGGACGGGCCGGGAGGCTGCGTGCCGCCCAGGCCACTGCCTCCGCGAGTACGTCGCGTTCCACCCGGATCTTCACCGTTGCCGCCTCCGTCTGTTGCCGGCGCTCTCGCCCTGCTGGCCTTCGTCGTCTGACTCGGTGCCGTTCCGACCGCTGAGGGGACGGACACCGGGGACCAGTCTGACGCACGGCGCTGACAGTCGTTGCCCCTCGGGGTCAAGTCGTGCCGAGCGGCAGTCGAGCCGCCGAGAGCAAGTTGTGCACAGCCCCCACTTCGAAACGATTCCCAGGCTCTCTCTAGTTGGTCTTAGTAGTAGGGCCTGTGGAAACCGTGGATAACCCCGTTTTCGCAGCTCAGAGGCGATTTTTTGTCCACCGACCCTGTGGGTGGAGGCGGTGGACAACCGGGGGTATCTGTGGACGACGAAAAGTTCTGCACACTCGGTCCACAGCCGGGGGCGACTTCTCCCCAACGTCGTCCCCAGCTTTACCCACGTTCCCCACAGCCCAATCCGGCACCTCGGTGTGACGCCTTTCACTCGACGCGGTGAGATGGCGCGGCGCGTTGCCGAACAGTGGACAGTGATGTGGAGAAGCTGGAGATCGCTGGGGACAACTGACTCCAGCCTGTGGATCACCGGTGGACAACCTTGCGCGCAGCCTGTGGATCCTTTCTTTGTCCACAGGCTGTGGAGAGTCTTCGTCCACGAATCCACAGGCTGCTGAACTGGCCTGATGACCCTTCAACAGCGCTATCTGTGGAAACTATCTGGACAACTTCCCAGTCCCCAGGATGTGGACGGGAAAAAGTCACCACATCTGTGGAGAGTGGCCGTAACCCGGCTCGGATTCGAACAGCAGGTGTCGGATCGGTAGCGCCGACACCGATGCCTGAACCCTCGGAACAGGGCTCCGAAGGCCTCGGAACACGACTCCGGAGCCCTCGAGAAGCGTCTCCGGAGCCCTCGGGGAGCACCCTCGGAGTCCTCGGGGAGCGCCTTCGGACGTTGCCGGGCGTGTGGTCCTCGGCCCGGCCCCGGTCTCCCGGTGCCCGAACCCGGTCCGGGAACGGGTGGCCCGAAAGGTGGGCGGGAACGGCGAAGGGCGCCCGGGGACGATGTCCCCGGGCGCCCTTCGGGCATGGCCCGCGCCGGTCGGCGCCGGCCTCCGTCAGCCGTTCTTGATGCGGTTCGTGAGTTCGGTGACCTGGTTGTAGATGGAGCGGCGCTCGGCCATCAGCGCGCGGATCTTGCGGTCCGCGTGCATCACGGTCGTGTGGTCGCGGCCGCCGAACTGCGCGCCGATCTTCGGCAGTGACAGATCGGTGAGCTCACGGCACAGGTACATGGCGATCTGCCGTGCCGTCACCAGGACGCGGCTGCGCGAGGACCCGCACAGATCGTCCACCGTGAGGCCGAAGTAGTCGGCCGTGGCCGCCATGATCGCGGTCGCGGTGATCTCGGGGGCCGAGTCCTCGCCACCGGGGATCAGGTCCTTGAGGACGATCTCCGTCAGACCGAGGTCCACCGGCTGCCGGTTGAGCGACGCGAACGCCGTCACCCGGATCAGCGCGCCCTCCAGCTCGCGGATGTTGCGCGAGATCCGGGACGCGATGAACTCCAGCACCTCCGGCGGGGCGTTGAGCTGCTCCTGCACCGCCTTCTTGCGAAGGATGGCGATACGGGTCTCCAGCTCGGGCGGCTGGACGTCGGTGATCAGACCCCACTCGAAGCGGTTGCGCAGCCGGTCCTCCAGGGTGACCAGCTGCTTGGGCGGCCGGTCGCTGGAGAGCACGATCTGCTTGTTCGCGTTGTGGAGCGTGTTGAAGGTGTGGAAGAACTCCTCCTGCGTCGACTCCTTGTCCGCGAGGAACTGGATGTCGTCGACGAGCAGGATGTCCATCTCCCGGTACCGCTTGCGGAAGCTGTCGCCCTTGCCGTCGCGGATGGAGTTGATGAACTCGTTGGTGAACTCCTCCGAGCTCACGTACCGCACCCGGGTGCCCGGATAGAGGCTGCGCGCGTAGTGCCCGATCGCGTGCAGCAGGTGCGTCTTGCCGAGCCCCGACTCCCCGTAGATGAAGAGGGGGTTGTACGCCTTCGCCGGTGCCTCGGCGACGGCCACGGCGGCGGCGTGCGCGAAGCGGTTCGAGGCGCCGATCACGAACGTGTCGAAGAGGTACTTCGGGTTCAGCCGCGCGGTGGGTTCGCCCGGGCCGGGCGTCGGCGCGGGCTGCGCGGACTTCGACCCGGGGGCACCGCCCATGGACGGCAGCGAGGGGCCGCCCCTGCGTCCCTGACCGCTGTCGGAGGGGTCCGGCAGATCGCGGCGGTCGGAGCGCTGGTCGTAGTCCTGGCGCTGCTGCTCGTAGGGCGAGCGCTCCACCGACTGGGGCCGGTAGTCCTGCGGCGGCAAGGCGTAGGGGTCCCGCTCGGGGAAGCCGAGGCGCTGCTGCTGCCAGCCGTAGTCGTCCTGGGAGTGGCGCGGCCAGGCACCCGGCTCCGGGCGCTGGTAGTCCGGGTACGCGGGACGGGCGGTCGGCAGCTGGTCGCCCGGGGCACCGGGCAGCTGTTCGGCGCGGCCGCCGCGGTGGTCGTCGGCGCGGTGGCGGCCGTAGCCCTCGTATCCGTCGCGCCCGTCGCGTCCGTCGCGGCGGGAGTTGTACGGAGCGCGGTCGTCGCGACCCTGCGGCTCGTACGTGCCGCGGTCGTCACGGCCCTGGCCGGCGTCGTAGCCGCCGCGGTCCTCCCGTCCCTGGCCCTCGTACCCCCCGCGGTCGTCCCGGGTCTGTGTGCCGTCGTACGCGCCGCTGTCGTAGCCGCCGCGGTCGTCGCGGCCCTGTCCCTCGTAGGGGTCACGGCTCTGGACCGGTCCGGCGGGGAGCTCGGGCTCCTCGTAGCGGGGCGGCGCGGGTACGGAGGGTTCGCCCGCGGAGTCGTCGACGGTGATGGCGATGCGGATGGGGCGCCCGCACTCACGGCTCAGCGTCTCGCTCACGATCGGGGCGAGACGGCCTTCCAGTACGTTCTTGGCGAACTCGTTGGGGACGGCGAGCAGAGCGGTGTCCGCCACCAGGGCCAAGGGCTGGCACCGCTTGATCCAGTGCTCGTCCTTCACCTCGACACCCTGTCCGCGGCCCTCGCCCAGAAGTTGTTCCAGTACGCGTGGCCACACTGCGGCAAGATCGGCAGGTACGTCAGCCACGGGGCACGCTCTCTCACGGGTCCCACGAACGTGTGGTTCTGGGAACAGGTTTTTGGGAAGTCGGTCGCTTGGGGCGGGGGGAACAAAACCGCTGGGGCGGCGATGAAGTGAACGAAACGGAGTTCAGCCACGGTAGTCAGGGCGGCGGGTACGGTTCAAGTTGTTGTCCCCAGCCTGTGGATAGTGTCCCCCGTCGGCGGTTGGTTTGACCGGATGGCGTAGCCGCGCGTACCGTAACCAGGTCGAGTTGTCGATGGCTGCTGCCGCCTGCCTCCGATGGGCACAGATCGCGAAGCGTGATCGGGAAGCGGTGCACTCGGGCGTAATGCGAGTTTCCTCGTGGGCGCACGGTGACAGCCAGGGCGGCACCCCGCCACCACCGATTCTTTCTGGAGCCCCCTAGTGAGCAAGCGCACCTTCCAGCCGAACAACCGTCGTCGCGCCAAGACCCACGGCTTCCGCCTGCGGATGCGCACCCGTGCCGGCCGCGCGATTCTCGCGAACCGCCGTGGCAAGGGTCGCGCCAGCCTGTCCGCCTGATTACTTACAGGTCATGATCTCGTGCTGCCTACCGAGCATCGGCTGAGGCGGCGCGAAGACTTCGCGACCGCGGTACGCCGAGGACGCCGGGCCGGACGCCCGCTTCTCGTCGTCCATCTACGTAGCGGTGCAACGGACCCGCACGCGCCTGGGGAGAGCGCTCCCTCGACGCGTGCGGGTTTCGTCGTGAGCAAAGCCGTGGGCGGAGCCGTCGTACGCAACAAGGTGAAGCGCAGACTTCGCCATCTGATGCGCGACCGAGTCGCCCTGTTGCCCCCCGGTAGCCTGGTAGTCGTACGAGCGCTGCCCGGTGCGGGTGACGCCGACCATGAACAGCTGGCCCGAGACCTGGATGCCGCCCTGCGGCGGCTGCTGGGAGGGGGCGCGCGATGAAGTACCCACTGCTTGCTCTCATCAAGCTGTACCAGTGGACGATCAGCCCGTTGCTCGGGCCGGTCTGCAAGTACTACCCGTCGTGCTCCCGATACGGCTACACAGCCATCGACCGGCACGGTGCGATCAAGGGAACGGCACTCACCGCCTGGCGCATCCTCCGGTGCAATCCGTGGTCGCTGGGCGGTGTGGACCATGTTCCGCAACGCAAGCGACCGCGGTGGCACGAATTGCTGCGTAACGCCTGGCGTGCACGCAAGGGCGGGACCTCCGCCGAACCGGCCACCGGGGACACCACTGCCCCGAGCCCGGCCGCTGAGACCCCGTCCCATGCTCAAGGAGCTTGATTAGTGGACACGATTGCCGGCCTTTTCAGCTTCATCACGACACCCGTTTCCTGGGTCATCGTCCAGTTCCACGCCGTGTACGGGAAGATCTTCGGTCCCGACACGGGCTGGGCCTGGGGCTTGTCCATCGTTTCCCTGGTGATCCTGATCCGGATCTGCCTGATCCCGCTCTTTGTGAAGCAGATCAAGGCCACTCGGGCCATGCAGACCCTGCAGCCCGAGATGAAGAAGATCCAGGAGCGCTACAAGAACGACAAGCAGCGCCAGTCCGAAGAGATGATGAAGCTGTACAAGGAGACGGGTACCAACCCGCTCTCCTCGTGCCTTCCCATCCTGGCCCAGTCGCCGTTCTTCTTCGCGCTGTACCACGTGCTCAACGCCATCGCCACGGGCAAGACGATCGGCGTCATCAACGAGGATCTGCTCGCCAGCGCTCGTCAGGCGCACATCTTCGGTGCCCCGCTCGCGGCCAAGTTCACCGACAGCGCCGAGAAGGTCTCCCAGCTCGGGGCCACGCTTCTCGACGTCCGTGTCGTCACCGCGGTGATGATCGTGCTGATGTCGGCGTCGCAGTTCTACACCCAGCGTCAGCTCATGACGAAGAACGTCGACACCACGGTGAAGACGCCCTTCATGCAGCAGCAGAAGATGCTGATGTACGTCTTCCCGGTCATGTTCGCCGTCTTCGGCATCAACTTCCCGGTCGGTGTCCTCGTCTACTGGCTGACCACCAACGTGTGGACCATGGGCCAGCAGATGTACGTCATCCGCAACAACCCGACCCCGGGCTCGAAGGCTCAGGCCGCGTACCTGGAGCGCCTGCAGAAGCACGTCACGCAGCACGGCAAGACCCGCGGACGCGGCGAGAAGGCGATCGTCAAGGCCATCGTCGCCAAGGGCCGCGACCGCAACGAGTTCGAGCGCAAGTTCATCAACGGCCTGACCAAGGCGGGTCTCGTGGCGCAGCCCGACGGCCTCGTGGTGGCCGGCGAGAGCACGGCGGTCGTCGAGTCCGAGGACGGCACCACGACCACCGCGGCCGCCGTTCCCAAGCGTCAGCAGCCGAAGCGCCAGACCAAGGCACAGCGTCAGTCGGGTGCGGCGTCCAGCAGCGCGCCTGCGGACGACGCGGAGCCGAAGACGTCGCTGAGCAAGTCCGACGAGCCACAGGATGCCAAGCCCTCCTCCGCCGCCAAGCCGGCCTCTGGAAGCGGTAGCAAGCCCGGCACCGGTACCCGCAGCAAGGCCCAGTCCGGACAGCGCAAGGGCCCGCAGCGGCCCAAGTCCCCGTCCAAGAAGTAAGAAGGAGTCCATCCCGTGACGGAAGGCACCACCTCCGCCGCCGCTGAGGGCGACACCCTGACCCGCCTGGAGCAGGAGGGCGAGATCGCGGCGGACTACCTCGAGGGTCTGCTCGACATCGCCGATCTCGACGGCGACATCGACATGGACGTCGAGGCCGACCGCGCCGCTGTCTCGATCATCAGCGACTCGGGCGGCCGCGACCTGCAGAAGCTGGTCGGCCGCGACGGCGAGGTGCTGGAAGCGCTCCAGGAGCTCACGCGCCTGGCCGTGCACCGGGAGACCGGGGACCGCAGCCGGCTGATGCTGGACATCGGGGGATTCCGGGCCAAGAAGCGCGAGGAGCTCTCCGAGCTGGGCGCCAAGGCCGCCGCCGAGGTCAAGAGCTCCGGTGAGCCGGTCAGGATGGATCCGATGACGCCCTTCGAGCGCAAGGTCGTGCACGACGCGGTCAAGGCCGCCGGCCTGCGCAGCGAGTCCGAGGGCGAGGAGCCGCAGCGCTTCGTCGTCGTGCTCCCCGTCTGATCGGTACGTACGTTCCTTCGGCCCCGTCTGTTGCGCAGACGGGGCCGAATTTTGTCAGCCTGATAGTTCTGGTGATCAGCGCTCAGTGCGCTCAAGCGGTACGGAAGGACGGTCCCCCGTGACGGAGGCAGCGGAGCTTCCCCCCGCGCCCGAGCAGGCGCGCGAGGTATTCGGTGATCGCTTCGCGGACGCGGTCCGGTACGCGGAACTGCTGGCCGAGGCGGGAGTGCAGCGTGGGCTGATCGGCCCGCGGGAAGTGCCCCGGCTGTGGGAGCGGCACCTGCTGAACTGTGCGGTGCTCTCGGAGGTCGTGCCCGAGGGCGTGACCGTATGCGACGTCGGCTCCGGTGCGGGGCTGCCCGGCATCCCCTTGGCGCTCGTCCGTGAGGACATCAAGATCACGCTGCTTGAGCCCCTGCTGCGCCGGACCAATTTCCTCACCGAGGTCGTGGAACTGCTCGGGCTCGACCACGTGACCGTCGTACGCGGCCGTGCCGAGGAAGTCATGGGCAAGCTCCAGCCGGTTCACGTGGTGACCGCCAGGGCGGTCGCTCCGCTCGACCGGCTGGCGACGTGGGGTATTCCCCTGCTGCGCCCGTACGGCGAGATGCTGGCCCTCAAGGGCGACACGGCCGAGGAGGAGCTGAAAGCCTCTGCCACGGCGCTGAGCAAGCTCGGTGCCGTGGAGACCTCCATCCTTCATGTCGGTGAGGGCATCGTGGATCCGATGTCCACCGTGGTGCGGGTGGAGGTCGGCGAGAGCCCCGGCGGTGTGCGCTTCGCGGCGAAGCGGGCCAAGGCCGCCAGGACGGGCCGGACGCGCCGCCGGCGCTGATCCTGGTCGATGTGAGCATCGCTACTCCCGGCTCTCTCGCGAGAGGGCCGGGAGTTTTCCGTTCGGGGTCAGGAGTTGTTTCTCACTCCGATGAGATCGGTCTCGACGGAGAGGCCTGTTCGGCAAAAGCTGACAAACCTGCATGTATCGGAGTGTCGTCCCGCGATGGCCCGAGCGGCTCGGCATCGTGTTTCACGTGAAACGTCGCTCACTGTTGCACGGCATCATCAGTCGCGGCCGGGCTGCGGCCGAACCCCGCGATCGGAGGCCGCTCGGGTCACTGGGAGGGGGTGTGGAGTTGTCCACAGAGGTGGATTTCTCCACAGAACAACGGGCCTCGCTGGTTCACGACCCCAATGGCATGGGAGGCTCTGTTCATTGCGAGCCTGAAGTCGAGGAGAGTGAATCCTTGCGGTCCGACGCCAACATCGCGGGACCGATGACCGATCCGGTCCCCGGTCCCCGTACCGAGTCGATGGGGGAGGATGTTTCACGTGAAACACCGCCCCCGATGGACGACACTCCCATCGGTCGTGCTGCCCAACTGGCTGTGGAGGCGCTAGGTCGCGCCGGTGAGGGCCTGCCACGGCCCGAGCAGACCCGAGTCATGGTGGTCGCCAACCAGAAGGGCGGGGTGGGTAAGACCACGACCACGGTCAACCTTGCCGCTTCACTGGCCCTGCACGGCGCCCGGGTCCTGGTGATCGACCTCGACCCTCAGGGCAATGCCTCCACGGCGCTGGGGATCGACCACCACGCAGAGGTTCCATCGATCTACGACGTGCTGATCGACAGCAGGCCGCTCTCCGAGGTCGTTCAGCCGGTCCCTGATGTCGAGGGCCTCTTCTGCGCCCCCGCCACCATCGATCTCGCCGGTGCGGAGATCGAGCTGGTGTCGCTGGTGGCCCGTGAGAGCCGGCTGGAACGAGCGATCCTGGCGTACGAGCAGCCGCTGGACTACATCCTCATCGACTGCCCGCCGTCGCTCGGCCTGTTGACGGTCAACGCCCTGGTCGCCGGCGCGGAAGTGCTCATCCCCATCCAGTGCGAGTACTACGCGCTCGAAGGCCTGGGGCAACTCCTGCGCAACGTCGACCTGGTGCGCGGGCACCTCAATCCCGACCTGCACGTCTCGACGATTCTGCTCACCATGTACGACGGCCGGACCCGCCTCGCGTCCCAGGTCGCGGAGGAGGTGCGCAGTCACTTCGGCAAGGAGGTGCTGCGGACGAGCATTCCGCGCTCGGTGCGTATTTCGGAGGCCCCGAGTTACGGGCAGACGGTTCTGACCTACGATCCGGGTTCGAGCGGTGCTCTCTCGTATCTTGAGGCCGCGCGCGAAATCGCCCTGCGAGGAGTCGGAGTGGCGTACGACGCGCAACATGCCCATGTGGGCGGACAGAACGATCAGAACATGGTGGAGGGGATCCAGTGAGCGACCGACGACGGGGTCTGGGGCGGGGCCTGGGTGCGCTGATCCCTGCGGCTCCGACAGGTGAGCGGCCCGGTGTTTCGGCGAGTGGGGCACCCTCCTCGCCGACCGCCGGTCCCGTGCTCACGGCGGAGCGCGGGGTGGCTGCGGCGAAGGTGACCACGCTGCCGTCTGTTTCACATGAAACGGAGGAGGTGTCGTCGAACGGATCACTGGAGACGCTTCAGGCTCCCGTCGGCGCCCACTTCGCCGAGCTGCCCCTCGACACCATCACGCCGAATCCGCGCCAACCGCGTGAGATCTTCGACGAGGACGCTCTCGCCGAGCTGGTCACCTCCATCAAGGAGGTCGGACTCCTCCAGCCGGTCGTCGTGCGCCAGGTGGGTTCCGGGCGCTACGAGCTCATCATGGGAGAGCGCCGTTTCCGGGCTTGCCGTGAGGCGGGGCTCGAGGCCATTCCTGCGATCGTGCGAGCCACGGAGGACGAGAAGCTTCTCCTGGACGCGCTGCTGGAGAACCTCCACCGGGCTCAGCTGAACCCGCTGGAAGAGGCGGCGGCCTACGACCAGCTGCTCAAGGACTTCAACTGCACGCACGACCAGTTGGCGGACCGGATCGGACGGTCACGTCCTCAGGTCTCCAACACCCTGCGTCTGCTGAAGCTCTCCCCGTCGGTTCAGCGTCGTGTGGCTGCCGGAGTTCTCTCCGCGGGGCACGCGCGGGCACTCCTGGCCGTCGACGACTCGGAGGAGCAGGACCGCCTGGCTCACCGCATCGTCGCCGAGGGGCTCTCGGTGCGGGCCGTGGAGGAGATCGTGACCCTCATGGGGTCCCGCCCGCAGACGGCTCAGCGCTCCAAGGGGCCGCGAGCCGGCAGTCGGCTCTCTCCGGCGCTGAGCGATCTGGCCACCCGTCTCTCGGACCGCTTCGAGACCCGGGTGAAGGTCGACCTGGGGCAGAAGAAGGGCAAGATCACTGTCGAGTTCGCTTCGATGGAAGACCTTGAGCGCATCCTCGGTTCGCTCGCCCCGGGAGAGGGTCCGGTGCTTCAGAAGAGCCTTCTGGACGACGACTCCGACGACGCGGAAAGCTGAGACGGCTTTCTGGTGGCCCGATGTCCGATCAGGTTCACCGGAAGAGCGGGCCGTGTCCGGCGTGTGCCGGAATACGGCCCGCTCTTTGCTTTCTGGCGGTATCGATGGAATCGCATCGTGGATACGATGCGATGGGTATGGCGCATCCACCTGGCAGCACCTTCATCGGGGAGGCGGGGGTCATGCAGAGCGTGAGCCGTACCGGACTGGTGACCGCAGGTCTGGGTCTGGGAGCGGTCGGCGGGTTCGTCGGCAGCCTGCTCAGAGAGCGGAGCCATCTGACAGCCGCCCGTGACGCCGCGGGCGAAGGAAGCGAGGAACAGCCTTCATGGGGCGTCGGCTCGTACCGCTCACGCTGGACAACCTTCAGGACCTTCCCCAGCGCTGTCGGGCGTGCGTCTTCTGGGAACTGGATCCTGTCCGCGGTGAAGCCGCGGTAAAGGCGGGTACGAGCGCCCTGGAGAAGGAGGCGTGGATCTCCTCGGTTCTGCTGGACTGGGGATCCTGCGGTCGAGTCGCCTACGTGGACGATGTGCCGGTGGGCTATGTGCTCTACGCGCCGCCGGCTTACGTCCCCCGCTCCACGGCGTTTCCCACAAGCCCCGTGGCGCCGGACGCGGTTCAGCTCATGACCTCGTTCATCATGCCGGGTTATCAGGGACAAGGGTTGGGCCGGGTGCTGGTCCAGACGGTCGCCAAGGATCTGCTCCGTCGGGGATTCAAGGCGATCGAGGCCTTCGGGGATGCCCGGTGGAAGGAACCCGCCTGTGTGCTCCCCGCCGACCATCTCGTCGCGGTGGGCTTCAAGACCGTGCGCCCTCACCCCAGGCATCCCCGCCTGCGGCTGGAACTGCGTACGACGCTCTCCTGGAAGGAAGACGTGGAGCTGGCGCTGGACCGGCTTCTCGGCGCCGTGCAGAAGGAGCCTGCGCTCCGTCCTTTGTGATGGGCGGCCGCCTGCACCCTTCGTGTTCCGGGACCGACGCGTCCTTGCGTCGGCCCGGCATCCTCGGCTCAGCACCCGGCATCCCCCGGGAACACGAATGGGCCAGCCCGAGTGGGCTGGCCCATTCGTGTTTCACGTGAAACACACGGCGCGTGTACGGCACCGTCGCCGATTACTCGGAGATGAAGTCCTCCAGGTCGCGCACGATCGCGGCCTTCGGCTTCGCTCCGACGATGGTCTTGGCGACCTCGCCACCCTGGTAGACGTTCAGGGTCGGGATCGACATGACGCCGTACTTGGCGGCCGTCGCCGGGTTCTCGTCGATGTTGAGCTTGACGATCTCGATCTTGTCGCCGTGCTCGGCGGCGATGGCCTCGAGCGACGGGGCGATCTGGCGGCAGGGACCGCACCAGGCGGCCCAGAAGTCCACCAGGACGGGCTTGTCGCTCTTGAGGACATCCTGTTCGAAGGAGTCGTCGGTCACGTTCTTGAGGGTGCCGGCCACGGCGGGCTCCTTAACTTGTTGGTGCGGTGGGGAGAGCTGGGGTGATCAGACGGTGGCGGCCGCGGTCTCGCTGTCCGCAAGGGCCGCGAGGTAGCGCTCGGCGTCGAGGGCGGCGGAGCAGCCGGTACCGGCTGCGGTGATCGCCTGGCGGTAGGTGTGGTCGACGACGTCACCGGCGCCGAAGACCCCGGTCAGGTTGGTGCGGGTCGAAGGCGCGGCGACCTTCAGGTAGCCCTCGCCGTCCAGGTCGAGCTGGCCCTTGAAGAGCTCGGTGCGCGGGTCGTGACCGATCGCGATGAACAGACCGGTCACCGGGAGCTCCGAGGTCTCGCCGGTCTTGAGGTTGCGCAGCGTCAGACCGGCCAGCTTCGGGTCGCCCTTGATCTCGGCGACCTCGCTGTCCCAGATGAACTTGATCTTCGGGTCCGCGAAGGCACGCTCCTGCATCGCCTTGGAGGCACGGAGGCTGTCCCGGCGGTGAACGATGGTGACGGACTTGGCGAAGCGCGAGAGGAAGGTGGCCTCCTCCATCGCGGTGTCGCCACCGCCGATGACGGCGATGTCGTGGTCCTTGAAGAAGAAGCCGTCACAGGTCGCGCACCAGGAGACGCCACGCCCGGAGAGGGTGTCCTCGTTGGGGAGACCGAGCTTGCGGTGCTGCGAGCCCGTCGTGACGATCACGGCCTTGGCACGGTGCACCGTGCCGGCGGTGTCCGTGACCGTCTTGATCTCGCCCGACAGGTCGACGGCGACGACATCGTCCGGGACCAGCTCGGCGCCGAAGCGCTCGGCCTGGGCGCGCATGTTGTCCATGAGCTCGGGGCCCATGATGCCGTCCTGGAAGCCGGGGAAGTTCTCGACCTCGGTGGTGTTCATCAGCGCACCGCCCGCGGTGACGGCGCCTTCGAAGACCAGCGGCTTCAGCGACGCGCGCGCGGTGTAGAGCGCCGCCGTGTAGCCGGCGGGCCCAGACCCGATGATGATCACGTTACGGACGTCGCTCACGGCTTGATTCCTCGTCTCTGGAGACTGCTGCGTACCGGTGGGAGCATCTGTCAGTACTCTCACCCCACCCAACGGATCCTAAGGGGCTTCAATTCCCGCTGTGTCAGGGCACACGGAGACCGGGGGTCGGACGGAGATGCCAAGGGGTGTCGGGGCGACAGACCTCTGTGCTTCACCGCGGCAGGGCGTGCTGATGGGACGCTCGGGACAGTCGTGGCCGATGTCCCGGAGAGCCGGCAACGAGTGGGTCAGGAACGCGCGTACGACCGGGTCAGCAGGAGCTTGCCGGGCGACGGAGAGGACTGTTTCTCACAGGAGGCGTCGACGATGTAGGCCGTGACCTTCGAGGTGTCGGAGGCATCGGACACCACGAGGAGATAGACCTTCTTCTCCTGGAACGAGCCCTCCTCGGCGGCGAGGAGCACCCCGGGGTCTCCGGTCCCCTGCTCGACACACTGGGGAACCGCGGGTGTGGGGGTGATCAAGGTCTGCACGCCGCCCGAGTCGGTTCCGGTGCCCTGTGATTCGGCACCCCAGGGCTTGGCACTGGCCGAGCCGTCACCCGACTTCTTGTTCTTCGCGAGAAGGTCCGAGACCTCGCCCTTCAGGGTCTGCTCGGAGAAGGCGGTCCGTGACCCCGACTCGTGCTGGGTTGCCGTCTGGGAGGTCTTGCCGGAGCCGTCGCCGTCCAGGGACTGAATGAGGATCGCGCCGAGCCCCAGCGCCGCGGCCGCGAAAGCGGTGCCGAGGAGGGCGGTCCTGCGGCGGCCACGACGTGCTCGGTGGGAGCGACCGGGGCCGGTGACCCCACGGGGATGTCCTGAAGGGCTGGTGGCAGTCGACGTTTCACGTGAAACATGAGCACGGGTGGCTTCGGCGTCGGGCGCCTCATCGGGAGCCGTGGCGCTCAGCAGGGCTTCCGCGGCCAGGGCGGCATCGATGCGTTCGGCGACATCGTCGGGCATGCGCGAGGGGCCCGGCAGGGTGCCGAGAAGGCCGCGGATCTCCTCCAGGGAGTCGTACACGTCCGTGCAGAGCGCGCACCCGTCGAGGTGTTGTCGCACGTCCTCGGTACGGGCAGGCGGGAGCAGACCCTCGGTGAGGTCGGAGATTTCCGCGACGTCCGGGTGCTCGGCCTTGTCCGTCGTGGATGTCACGCCCGCCCACCTCCGCCCTTCACAGCAGCTGAATCGCTTGGCCCCGCGTCGTGGGGACCCGACGCGTGAGGTCCCGCTGCGGGTGGGACGGATGTCCTCTGCGTCCGGTTCCGTCCGCCGCCCGACTTCTTCGTCTCCTCGTCTCCCGGGTTCTCCTTGCGGAGATGGGCGAGAAGGGGAAGCAGTCTGGCTCTGCCGCGTGCACAGCGGCTCTTCACCGTGCCGGTCGGCACATCGAGGATGCGGGCCGCCTCCGCCACGGGGTAGGCCTGCATGTCCACCAGGACGAGAGCGGCGCGCTGGTCGGCGGGGAGCGTGCCCAGGGCGGCTATGAGCTCGCGGTGGAGGTCGTTGCGTTCGGCCGGAGCGGCGGCGGACTCGTGCGGTTCGAGAAGCTGCTCCAGGCGCTGGGTGTCATCGACGGGGGACGTCTTCCTGGAAGCGGCCTTGCGGGCTCGGTCCAGGCAGGCGTTCACCGTGATGCGGTGCAGCCAGGTCGTGACGGCCGACTGGCCCCGGAAGGTGTGGGCGGCCCGATAGGCCGAGACGAGCGCGTCCTGGACCGCGTCAGCGGCCTCCTCGCGGTCTCCCAGCGTCCGGAGGGCCACCGCCCACAAGCGGTCGCGGTGGCGCCGTACAAGCTCACCGAAGGCGTCTGGATCACCCTCGACGTGGCGGGCCAGGAGGTCCTGATCGCTTGCTTCGCCCTGTGCGGCTTCATCGGCCATCGGACCCCCCTCCCCTCCGTCGACAAGCGTCAGCCGGTGAACTTCACGTCCGTAATGGCCTGCTTGTAGCCGGCGCCGCTGTACTGGTCACCGGACGCGTACGGCATCGCCGTGATCCAGAGCAGTACGTACTGGGACGGTGTCTTCTTGGTGATCGTGATCTTCGCCGTGGTGCCGCTCGTCGTGATGGTCCCGATCTTCGTCATCGACTCCACCGGCGTCGAGGAACCCGTGGAGTCCGTCGCGTAGAGGGTGATCGTGGTGTGATCACCGGCGTAGCGGAGCCCTATCGAGGCCGCGGACACGGTCTTCTGCGAGCCGAGGTCGTAGACGATGCCGACGCCGGGCTTGAAGGACGGCTTCATTTCCGGGCCGTCCAGGAAGCTTCTGCTCCGCCAGTACGTGGTGCTGTCGCCGTCGTACGTGTTGCGTACGTCCTCGGGTGCCTGGGCGTCGCCCTTCGCGACGTACTCCTGCGCATTCCTGATCGCGATCGGCTTGGCCGGCTTGGGCTTGGTGCCGTCCTTCTCGTTGCCGTCCGTCGTCTGGGTCTGCTTGGTGTCGTCGGGCTTGCCGTGGTCCATCAGCGCGTCCGCGAGCTGCCAACTGCCCAGGCCCAGTGCGGCGATGAGGAGGGCCGACACGGCCCACTTCAGGGCCGTTCCGGTACGGCTCTGCAGCGGGGGCGGCGGAGTGGGCAAGGGCTGGGTGGCGCCCGGACGCGGCGACTGACGCCCGTACGTGCCCTGCTGGTACGTCGTGCGCTGGTACTCGGGCGGTGCGGTGAAAGCGGGCTCCGGCGGGCGGATGCGGGGCATCTCGCCGATCGCCTTCACGAGCTCCTCCGGCGTGGTGCACGGGGACTCGTGGCGGGAGGCGGTCGCACCGTCGTTGGCGAGCGCGCGCATGGCGAGCTCCGACAGGCCCCGGTGGACCCCGGCACGCACCTGGTCGGGTGCGATGAGACCGACACCCTTGGGCAGCCCTGACAGGCCGTAGGCATCGCTCTCGTACGGCCAGCGCTGGGTGAGGGCGGCGTACAGGAGTGCGCCGATCGCTTCCGTGTCGGTGCGCTGCGGGGTGTCCGAACTGATGCCGCGCAGTGCCGCGTTCACGGCGAGCCCGCGGATGCGCCACTGGCCGGTGGACGTGCGCAGCACGGCGCCCGGGGTCAGCTTGAGATGGGCGAGGCCCTCGCGGTGTGCGGCGGCCATGGCCCCCGAGACCTGACTGACCATCTGGTAGGCCTCGTGCACCTCGAGGGGTCCCGAGGCGAGGAGAGCCGTGAGTTCCGTGGCGTCCGGCAGCCACTCGTGCACCACGTAGACGAGATCGTTCTCCTCGACCGCGTCCAGGACCTGGACGAACCGGGGATCGCCCAGCAGGGCGGAGGAACGGGCCGCCGCCAGTACGGAGCGGGCACGCGGATGATCGGCGGGCAGCAGGTGCACCCCGACGGCGCGACGGAGCTTCTCGTCCATCGCGCGCCAACTGCTGAAACCGTCCAGTCGGGTGACGCACTCTTCGAGGCGGTAGCGCCTGGCGAGTTTGTGACCACTGTGCAGTTCGGGCGGTGAGGCCTTTCCGGGACCTTCGGTCCCGCCGCTCCCCTGTGCCTCTTCGCTGTCCGTTTCCCGCTCCCGGTTGAAGGCCACCCCGTCGGACGTGGTCTGGTCCGCCTTGGCGGTCAGCGGTTCGTCACCGCTGTTGTCTGCCACGTCGACGGCAGCCGTGCTCCGTTCCGCCACCGTCGTCCCTGCCTCCCCATCCATTGCGTGCTGTCCGACGCAGAAACCAATTGTGCCCACAGTCCGGCGCTATGCACGACACACGGCGACGGACGATGGTTGTGCGCGTACCCCCGCCTCAGCGCCCCAGGCGCCCGCGGACCATTCCGACCATTGAGTTGAGTTCTTCGATGCGCATCTTGCGCGCCGCGACGTAGAAGACACCGAGCAGGGCGACCGATCCGAAGACGAGCGCCGCGATCGAACCGAACACGCCGTACCCGAGGACTCGGGTGATCGCGAAGCCTACGGTGCCGCCCACCACGGCGCCAGGGACGGAGGCCAGGCACAGACGGGCGTACGTGCGCAGCACGCGGGCACCGTCCAGGTCGCCGCCCAGCCGCCTGCGCAGTCGCTGCCAGGCCACACCGACGCCCACCGCGTACGCCAGTCCGTAGGCGCCGGCCATGCCGACGACCGCCCACTGCGCGGGCAGGACCATGTAACAGACGGCCGAGGCGGCCGCGTTGACGGCGGCCACGATGACCGTGTTGTAGAACGGCGTGCGGGTGTCCTCGTAGGCGTAGAAGCCGCGCAGGATCACGTACTGCACCGAGAACGGGATCAGGCCGAGGGCGAAGGCCATGAGGACGTAGCCCTGGGACTGGGCGGACTCCAGGCCGCTGGAGCCGAAGAGCAGGGTGCACATGGGGATGCCCAGGGCGACGAACATGAAGGCCACCGGGACGATCGCGACGGCCGAGGTCCGCAGACCCTGCGAGATGTCGTCACGGACGGCTCCCGGGTCTCCGTCGTGGGCCGCTCGTGAGATCCGCGGAAGCATGGCCGCCATGACGGAGACCGTGATGATCGCCTGCGGCATGCCCCAGATGAGCTGGGCGTTCGCGTAGGCCATGATGCCCGCGCCGCTCTTGCCCGAGGCCTTGCCCGCCGCCGTGGCCAGCTGCGTGACGACGAGGACGCCGGCCTGGTTGGCGAGAACGAAGAGCACGGTCCACTTGGCGAGCTTGATGGCCTTGCCGAGGCCGTGGCCCCGCCAGTCGAAGCGCGGACGGAACCGGAAGCCGGCCTCGCGCAGATACGGAACCATCGCCGTGGCCTGGACGACCAGGCCGAGCAGGGTGCCGATGCCCAGCAGGCGGATGCCGTCCGGCGGGATGTTGGTCACCGACATCCCGGAGTGCCGGGCGGTGCCGTAGACCCAGAGGAACATGCCGAACGTGAAGATCATGACGATGTTGTTCAGGACCGGGGTCCACATCATCGCGCCGAACTTCCCGCGGGCGTTGAGGATCTGGCCCATGACCACGTGCACACCCATGAAGAAGATCGTGGGCAGGCAGTAGCGGGCGAACGTGACGGCCACGTTGTTGGCCGCGGGGTCGCTCGCGATGGGCGACGACATCAGCTTGACCAGCAGCGGCGCGATGAAGACCGCGGCCGTGACGATCACACCGAGGGCGACCATGACGAGGGTCAGCAGGCGGTTGGCGTACGCCTCGCCCCCGTCGTCGTCCTCCTTCATGGAGCGCACCAGCTGGGGTACGAAGACCGAGTTGAGGCCGCCGCCGACGGTGAGGATGTAGATCATCGTCGGCAGGGTGTAGGCGACCGTCCAGGCGTCACCGAGTGTCGCCGCGCCCAGAGCGGCGGTGATGATCATGGTTCGTACGAAGCCGGTGAGACGGGACACCAGCGTGCCCGCCGCCATCACCGCGCTCGACTTCAGCAGACCGGAGGCACGGCCGCCGGACTTCGCCGGAGCGGCCGCGGGCGGCTGAGCGGCGGCCGGAGCCGGCTCGGGAGCCGGTGCCGGGACCGCGGGGGAAGCGGAGGGGGCGTAGCCAGGACGGACGCCACCCCGCTGCTGATCGCGGAAGAGATGAGCGAAGGCGTCGGGCTCAGGCTGTTCCTCGCCGGCCTGGGTGACCAGATCGTCCACGCCCACGTACTGGGTGGTCCGGGCGTCGTCGCCGTAGGGCAGGTGACGCGTCGGCCCGGACGGCTCCGGGGGAGGCGTCTGGGCCCACAGCCGCGGGTCGGGCGCGTACTGCGACGCGGGCGGCTGAGCGTACAGCGGCTGCTGGGGGGCGTACGTTCCGGGCGCCGGCGGAGGGTGCGCGGCACGGTCGTACAGCGCCTCCGACACCGGGTCCTGGGCCGAGAGGTCCTGAGCCCGGTACGGATCCTGGTCGTAGGCGTCCTGGAGGTACATGTCGGCGGGAGAACCCTGGGGCATCTGAGTGTTCTCAGGCGTGCCCTCGGGGTGGCCGGAGCGGTCCGCGGCCCGGTCCGGGTAGTCCTCGGGGTAGCCCGAGGATCCCGCGCCCTGGCCGCGGTCACCGTCGTACGGCGCGTTCATGGTTACCCCACCTCATCGTCCCCGGGCCCACCGGCCACGACATCGCTCAACGGTCCACTCTCTCACCCGTGCCGGACGGGTCGGCGCTTTCCGGTGCGGTGTCCGGTGTCGGGTCACTCGGCTGCTCCGGGGCGTCTGCCCCGGACTCCGGGCCGGAAGCCCGTTCGGGACCGGCCTCGGAGTCTTCGGTGGAGTCAGTGTCCACGGTGCCCTCGGCGAGCTCGCTGTCGCCCCCCGCTTCAGGACCGTTCGCCGTGTCCTCCTCGGCCTTCCGGGCCGCCGCGCGCTTACGCTGCGTGTACATCCGGAAACCGGCGAGCACGAGAAGCAGGACGCCGCCGCCGATGACGAGCATCACCGTGGAGGTGATCTCGGTGACCTTCACCTCGAAGGGAACCGGGTCTCCGTACGGCTGCCCGTCCTCCGTGTAGAGCTGGGCGACGACCTGCACCGGGCCGTTGGCCTTGGTGGACGTCGTGAACTTGACCGACTGGCTGTGCTCGCCCGCGACCTGGATCGGCTGCTCGTCGTACGGGTCATCGCCGATCTCGAGGCGGGTGGGCTGCTGCGAGGTGAGACGCAGCATCAGATGGCCGACACCCTGCACGAGGTTGTTCTGGACGGTCACGGGGATCGTGGCGCTGCGCCCGGACAGCTTCGCGTCCGACTTCTGGATGAGATGCACCAGGCCCATGAGCCCGTCGAGGTAGGTCTCCACACCCCGCCGGAAGGCCGCCGCCTCCGTGGTCCGACCGCGCCAGGACGCCGACATCCCCCGCTCTATGGCCCGTCCGAACGGCGTGACCACACGGGACTCGTCGGTCAGGATCATCCGGAACTTGTCGAGCTTGGCCTGGGTCGCCTGGATCCTCTCGAACGCCGAGCGCGGCAGCTCCCGCTTGCGCAGAGCCGACGGGTACGAGGACGCGGAGGGCACCTTCGTGGTGGCGCCGGGGTCCGGCTTGGCCTTGGCGGCCTCGGTCAGCCCCTGGGACTGTGACCAGTTTCCCTGCTGGAGCGCCCGCAGTGCCTCGGCCATGGACTGCGCCTGGCTCGCCGTGGGCATGCGCTGCGGAGCGACGACGATGCTGCGCTCGTTCTTCGGCTCCTGAAGGTTGATCATCAGGCTCTGCGCGAGGAACTTCTGGACGGCGAGCGTCGAGGCGTCCGCCTTCAGCATGTCGCCCTGGAACGCGGTCGACAGCCGCTCGTCCGCGACCACCGCCGTGGTTCCGCCGCCGATGGGGCGGGCGGCGCTGGGCGTGTAGGACAGGCCGCCGGTCTCGCGCAGGCTGTCGCTGCGGGCGATCACCTTGTCCGCGCCGGCCGACGTGGCCACCTTGATGATCGACGGGTCCACCGCACCGTCGGCCGGCCAGGCGAACTCCGTGCTCGGCTTCACGTGGACGATCGTCTCCACCGTGTCGGCCGCCACATCGGTGGCGTCCTTGAGGTGGCTCAGGGAACCGGTGACGTCCTTGCCGCGGTGGGCCAGCGACGCGAGGTCGGGGTCGGCGAAGGGCAGGGCCACGATGCTCCGGCCCTGGACCGCCTTCTCCAGCTTGTCGAGCCAGGCGTTGGCCACCGCCTGGTTCCGCCCGGCGATGGTCGTGCCGTTCTCCTGCTGGATCCGGTAACCGCCCCTCATCGCGTCGACGGAGGCCAGCAGGTCCGGGTCGAGGACCCAGGTGACATCGAGCTCGCTGCCCAGCGACAGGAGCTGGTCCAGGCGGCCGCCCGGGGAGATCTCCTTGGCCAGGTCGTCGTTCTTGAAGACGGGCGTCTGCTGGGCGTCCGAACCCGTCTCCGCCGTGAGGTGGACGGTGGAGACGAGCGGCCAGAGGTACGTCGTCCTCGTCTTCGTGTCCGCCGCCTCGGGCTGCCAGGGCAGGAACGTCCGCTCGATACCGAGGACCTGGTCCCACGGCTGAGCGGTGGTCCGGCCCGTGAGCGACACACCGAGCTGGTAGACGCCCTCGGAGCCGAGATCGAGATCCTTGACCGGGACCGAGATGCTGAAGTGCTGCGAGCTGCCCGCGGCGAGCTTGGTGACGTTGGCGACGTACTTGCCCCCGACCTCCGGCGTGTCGAGGCCCGGCTGGAAGCTGGTGCGCTTCGCGGCCGTGTCGATGGCGGAGCGGGTGTTCAGGGACGGTCCCACCCGGATGCCCACGTGGGCGTCGGTGACCGTCTGCTTGCCCGTGTTGGTGACCGAGCCCGAGACCGTGACCGTGTCACCCTCGGTGGGAGCACTGGGGGCCAGCGAGTCGAGGCTGACGTCCACGGGGCCGGACGATCCCGAGGCGGTGGCCACGGACCCTGTGGCAGCGGCGGCGGAAGCCTTCTCCGCGGCCTGGGAGGGCGTGCTCAAGGGCAGCTGGAGCAGCCCGGCCAGCAGCGGCGCCCCGGCCAGCAGTGCACCGCTGCGCCGGAGCCACCGGCGGGCAGGTGAGGGACTCGTCCCTTGGAAGTCTGCCGCCTCGGCCACGCGCTCGCCCGTCCCTCGTCGTCGTCAGTGGTCGTCGGAATGTGCGTCCACGCATGGTAACGAGGTGCGCTGAGCGTAAGTGCCGCGGAGTGGTCCACAAGATCAGGGATGAGCGCCGACTGCCCTGTATGTACGCGTATTCTGCCCGCGAAAAAATGTGGGGCACAGGTGTGGGATTTATCCAGGCGCTTCCCGGCGCCTCGGCCACGTACCCTTTTCTGTTGTGCCGAACGCCAACGAAGACAATTCCAGTGCCCTGAGCCAGGTGCAGCGCCGCGCGGTGAGTGAACTGCTGCGGGTGTCCCCTGTCGCCGACGAGCTCGCCCGCCGTTTCCAGGAGGCCGGGTTCTCGCTCGCCCTGGTCGGCGGCTCGGTCCGGGACGCGCTCCTCGGCCGGCTCGGCAATGACCTGGACTTCACGACGGACGCCCGGCCCGAGGACGTACTGAAGATCGTCCGGCCCTGGGCGGACGCCCTGTGGGAGGTCGGGATCGCCTTCGGCACGGTGGGTGCGCAGAAGGACGCCCGCGTGGACGATGCGGAGCAGTCGTTCCAGATCGAGATCACGACGTACCGCTCCGAGGCGTACGACCGGACCTCGCGCAAGCCGGAGGTCTCCTACGGCGACTCCATCGAGGAAGACCTCGTGCGTCGCGACTTCACGGTGAACGCGATGGCGGTCGCGCTGCCGGAGAAGGAGTTCATCGACCCGTACGGCGGTCTGGACGACCTCGCGGCTCGTGTTCTGCGTACCCCGGGCACCCCGGAAGCGTCCTTCTCCGACGACCCGCTGCGGATGATGCGCGCCGCGCGGTTCGCCGCGCAGCTCGACTTCGAGGTGGCGCCCGAGGTGGTCGCCGCCATGACGGACATGGCCGGGCGTATCGAGATCGTCTCCGCGGAGCGGGTACGGGAGGAACTGAACAAGCTGATCCAGTCCGCCCACCCGCGCAAGGGCCTGACGCTGCTCGTGGACACCGGGCTCGCCGGGCACGTGCTTCCCGAGCTTCCCGCCCTGCGGCTGGAGAGGGACGAGCATCACCGGCACAAGGACGTCTACGAGCACACGCTGATCGTTCTGGAACAGGCGATGGCGCTGGAGGAGAGCGGGCCCGATCTGACGCTCAGGCTCGCAGCCCTGCTCCACGACATCGGCAAGCCGCGGACGCGCCGCTTCGAGCAGGACGGTCGGGTCTCCTTCCACCATCACGAGATGGTGGGCGCCAAGATGACCAAGAAGCGGATGACGGCGCTCAAATACTCGAACGACCTCGTCAAGGACGTCTCACGCCTGGTCGAACTGCATCTGCGCTTCCACGGGTACGGCACCGGCGAGTGGACGGACTCCGCCGTCCGCCGCTATGTGCGTGACGCGGGCCCGCTCCTCGACCGCCTCCACAAGCTGACCCGTTCCGACTGCACCACGCGCAACAAGCGCAAGGCGACCGCTCTCTCCCGTGCCTACGACGGGCTGGAGGAGCGCATCGCCCAGCTCAAGGAGCAGGAAGAGCTCGACGCGATCCGGCCCGACCTCGACGGCAACGAGATCATGGGGGTCCTGGGAATCGGACCCGGCCCCGCGATCGGCCAGGCCTACAAGTTCCTGCTGGAGCTGCGGCTGGAGAACGGGCCGATGGAGCATGACGCCGCGGTGGCAGCGCTCAAGGAATGGTGGGCCGAGCAGGGCTGAGAGGTGGGGGGGGGGGGGGGGGGGGGGGGGGGGGGGGTGTTGGGGGGGGGGGGGGGGGGGGGGGGGGGGGGGGGGGGGGGGGCCGCCGCCCCCCCCCCCCCAGGCGG
>NZ_JBIAQM010000032.1:94599-97143 GCF_042888945.1 Streptomyces sp. NPDC002698 | reverse complement strand
CCAACACCCCCCCCCCCCGCGCCCCCCCCCCCCCCCCCCCGCCCCCCCCCCGCCCCCCCCCCCCCCCCCCCCCCCCCCCCCCCCCCCCCCCCCCCCCGGGACCGTCGTACGGGCTGTGACGTGCGGGAGTCTCAGGCGACCGCGGGATCGAGGAGCCCGGTGCGCAGACGCTTGATGATGCGGGTGATCAGCCGGGAGACGTGCATCTGCGAGATGCCGAGCTCCTCGCCGATCTGCGCCTGGGTCCACTCCTCGACGAAGCGCAGATGAATGATCCGGCGCTGCCGCTCGTCGAGCTGGGCGATCAGGGGGGCCAGGGAGTTGAAGTCCTCGACCAGTTCCAGCGAGGGGTCCTCCTCGCCGATGAAGTCCGCGAGAACCGCCTCGCCGTCCGCACCGCCGTCCGCCGTGAGGGCGGCGTCCAGGGACGAGGAGTTGTAGCCGTTCGACGCCTTGCGGGCCTCGATGACCTCTTCCTCGGTCAGGCACATCAGCTCGGACAGCTCACGGGTGGTGGGCGTACGGCCGAGGCGGGTGCGCAGTTCCTCCGTCGCCTTGGCGAGCTCGACGCGCGCCTCCTGGAGCCGGCGGGGCACGTGGACCGCCCAGCTCGTGTCGCGGAAGAACCGCTTGATCTCGCCGACGATGTAGGGGACCGCGAAGGAGGTGAACTCGACCTCGCGGGTCAGCTCGAAACGGTCGATGGCCTTGATGAGCCCGATCGTGCCGACCTGGACGATGTCCTCCATCTCACCCTGGCTGCGGCTGCGGAAGCGGGCCGCCGCGTACCGGACGAGGGAGAGATTCATCTCGATGAGGGTGTTGCGCGCGTACTGGTATTCGTGCGTGCCCTCCTCCAGGACGGAGAGCCGGCTGAAGAACTGGCGGGACAGCTCGCGCGCGTCCTTCGGGCTGATCTTCAGCGGTTCGTCGATCTGCGGCAGGACGTCCCCCTCGGTCGTCGCTGCCCGGTGCGCCGTGTCCCTTGCCTTCGCTGCCGCCACGGCCGCCATGCCGTCCACCCCAAATCGTCCGAAGGAAATGATGACAGGGCCCGTCTGCCCTGCTTCACACCGCTCATGCCACCCGGTTGCGGAATTCTGCGGGACGCGTACGTCCAGCCTCCCCCTGGCACCGGGTCAGGGTCTACTTCCTCCCGGGAGCACCCTTCGGATGCGGGGTCGTGACGTCGTTTTCCTCGCCGAACCGATGTCGCTTTTGGTCTGACTGATGCCGTTTCAGTCCGAAGGCCGACACGGTTCCGGCGGGGATCGAGGGGGCAGGTGAGGACGGAGGGCGAGCGTCGCGACGGCGCTCCCGTATCCGGGGGCCTGCCCGGCTGTCGTGACGGCGACGTAAAATGGGTCGCGGGGTGAGTCCGTGGGTATCGAGCGGCGAGTCGGCCGAGCGCACACGCGCTCACCCTTGGCGCGCCCCGACGCGGGACCGCTCGCCGGACACCGGCCCCGGGGCGCGGTGATCGCGGCATGACTACGGCGGCACTTCGCGACGATCCCTTCGTCCACCCCGCGCTCGTCTACGGCGACGACCGTGAGTACGTGGAAGGGACGACACGTTTCGTCTCCGACGGCGTAGCCGCGGGGGAGCCGGTGGCGGTGGCCGTCCCCGGCCCGCGCCTGGAACTCATCCGCGGCGCCCTGGGTCCCTCGGGGGCCGGCGTCCGATGGATCGACATGACGCGGGCGGGCCTGAACCCGGGCCGCATCATCCCCTCCGTCCTGCGGGCGTTCGCCGACGCCCACCAGGACGTCCACGTACGGATCATCGGCGAGCCCATCTGGCACGGCCGCACGGCGGTGGAGTACCCGGCCTGCGTCCAGCACGAAGCCCTGATCAACCGGGCGTTCGCGGGACGGGACGTGACGATCCTGTGCCCGTACGACGGGCGCGCCCTCCCCCCGGACGTGATCGCCGACGCCCACGCCACGCACCCGGTCGTGATCAGCGCTGGCCGGCGGAGCGCCAGCCCGGCCTACGACCCGGACGGGGTGCTGACGCGCTTCAACCAGGTTCTGCGTCACCCACCGGGAGCGGCGGTGGTCCGTTTCGACGCCGAACTCCTGCCCGTCGCCCGCGACTTCGCCCTCGCCGAGGCCCGGGGCCGCGGGATGACGGCGGTCCGGCTGCACGACCTGAACCTCGTCGTCGCGGAGCTGACGACCAACAGCGTCGTGCACGGGGGCGGTTCGGGGACCCTGAGGATCTGGGCCGAGAGCGAGCAGATCGTGTGCGAGGTACAGGACGAGGGCCGGCTCAGCGATCCCCTGGCAGGCCGGCATCCCGTGCGTCCCGACCAGATCGGCGGACGGGGACTGTTCCTCGTGCACTTCCTGTCGGACCTCGTCCGTGTGCACACCGACGCCTCCGGGACGACCGTGCGCAGCTACATCGGCCGCGGCTGACCGGCTGACCGGCTCACCACGCACGTGGGGGGGGGGGGGGGGGGGGGGGGGGGGGGGGGGGGGGGGGGGGGGCCGCCCCCGGCGGGGGGGGGGCCGCGTCACGGAAGGATCGGCTCGAGCG
>NZ_JBIAQM010000032.1:67106-94591 GCF_042888945.1 Streptomyces sp. NPDC002698 | reverse complement strand
CGGCCCCCCCCCCCCCCCCCCCCCCCCCCCCCCGCCGGGCGCCCCCCCCCCCCCCCCCCCCCCCCCCCCCCCCCCCCCCCCCCCCGACGTGTACCGACGTGTACCGACGTGTACCGACGTGTACCGACGTGTACCGACGTGTTCTTCCGTCAGGGCCTCGCTGTCCTAGCCCGTGGTGCCCTGCCGGGCCGATCGCGCCGCCTCGCGTTCCGTCCGGGCCCCGGCCTGCGACAGCGACCCGCCCGAACTCTCCAGGTGCGCCCGGACGAACCACTGGAACTGTTCGAGCGCGCGGAGCTGTTCGATGAGAAGGTCCTCGGTCACCGGGTCGATCTTGCCGATCTCGGCCACGGCCGCGCGGTGCTCCTGCACGATCCCCGTGTAGACGAGGTCGAGGGCGCCGAGGTGGGCGATGGCGTCGGCGCGGCCGACGCTGTAGTCGTCCCAGGTCCGTTCGGCGACGAGCGCTCCCGGTGTGCCGTGCGGAACCCCGCCGAGGGCGGAGATCCGTTCGGCGGCGTCGTCCGCCATGTCGCGCACGCGGTCCACCTGCGGGTCGAGCATTTCGTGCACGGCGATGAAATGCGGGCCCACCACGTTCCAGTGGATGTGTTTCAGCGTGAGCGACAGGTCGTTGAGAGCGTGCAGCCGCATGCTCAGCAGATCGATGATCCGCCCGCCGTCGTGCGTGCTGACGCCGGGGACGGTGTAATTCGGTGTAGGGGAAGTCGTCATGTTCGTTTCCTTCACACAGATCTTTTGTACGTGTTCCGGCGCGGGGGCGTCCGTGGCGGGGCCGCCGGCGGTGCCATCGGCCGCGACCGCCGCCGGACGCGCCCTGCGGGGGGAACCGTCGCCATCAACGTCCGGTGCCTCCAAGTTCCCTGGTTCGTTCGCGTCACACCTTCGCGCCCGGGTGCCGGTCCGTTCCGCACGCGACGGGCGGGAGCGGCGGGGTGCCGTCATCGGGGCGGCGTTGGGCCACATAGGTTGTCTGGGGCGGTTGTTGGGAATGAACCGTGGCGAACCCGGGCACACGGACGGAAACTCGAGAGAGGAGCCCTCGCCGTGCTCGTGCCCGACCCGAAGGTTGTCCGGAGGCTGCTGACGCGTTACGCGGCCCTGAAGATCGCGTACGCCGAGAAGGAGACACTGGAGACGGCCCGCGGCCTGGAGGACGTCACGTACACGCTCTGTGTGATGACGGGAACGACCAGCGTGCGCGACGCCGTCGTCGCCGCCGACGCCCTGCTCGTGGCCGGAGAGAAGCGGCGGGAAGCGCGGCAGGCCGGACTGCTGGGGAGCGTGACGTCCCCGGCGCCCTCGCCGAAGGCGGTGTCCGCGGCCGCCCCGCCGCTCGCACAGCAACCCGCCGAGGTGCGGACGCTGAACGGCCGTCGTCTCCCGTCCCGAGCGTGGCCGCATCCGGATGGCGGGGGCCCGATGACGGCAGGTTCCTGTCCGTCGAACGGCTGAACTACCTAGTCGGCCCCCGCTCGTTCTCCTGCTGTGAGCATCGTCGAGGCGGAGATGAGGAATCGATGAGCCGACACAGCAAAGGCCGTAGGCACCGCAAGGTGAACATGACACCCCGTCCGGTCGGACCGAGGAGGTCGCCCCGCGAGGTCCGGGAGCAGGCGGGCGCGGGTGCGGTCGGCCCGCGGCCGGCGCGGGCCGAGCCTCCCGTTACCGGGCAGGACGCGAACGGGGAAAGGGCCGAGGCCGTGTCCAGGGCGGTGAGCGAGAGCGGTCTGAGCCGTCATGCCGTGCGCACGTGGGAGCGCCTGGCGGAAGCGGGCGCCGAGGGTGTCGAGGTCGCGGAACTCACCGCGGCCGTGGGCTTCCGGCGCTCCACCGTGCTCGGGCATCTGAAGGGTCTGGCCGGACTCGGACTGGCCGAGGACCACGAGGGCGTGTGGCGGGCGACCGGTCCGGCGGGGGGCGCGGCCGCGCGTGAGGGTGCGGGGGCTTCGGCCGGGAGCGTTTCCTAGGACGGAGGTCCGTGGCGGCGCTTGCCGGGCGATCCACCCGCGTCCAAGCGCCGCCCGCCCCGCCGATGTCCCAGCGCCCGCCCCTGGCGTGCCCGCCCCTGGCGTGCCCGCCCCGCGGGTGCCTGGCCCCGGCGTGCCCGAACGCGGCTGTCGACCCCGGCGTGCCCGCCGCCTGCTTGTCGCCCCGGCGCGCCCGCCCCCGCATGCGGGCCCGCCTCCGCGGGTTGCCGTACGGCGTTGCCGGAAGGGGATCCGGCGGATCCGTCACGCGACGTAGTGTCGGGCGGCCTTCTCGGGGCATCCGGACTCCATCACTCGACTGCCGGACCTTCACAAGGAGTCCTCATGCTCGGCATAGCTGCCGCCGTACTGCTGTTCATCGCGTTCCTGATCAACGCCGGTGACGTTTCGACCAATCACGTGTTCACGTCCACCAACGTCATGCTCATCGGGCTCGCCCTGCTCGCCCTTCACCTCTCGGGCGTCGGCGGGGGCTGGGCGACGCGCAGCCGTCGCCGCTGACGGGCGGGGCCCCTCTCCCCGGTGGTGTGCCCCGTTGACGCCGGAGCACCTCACCGCACCCCGCGACGAGAGCGGCGGGGCGAGGAGTCCCGGGGCCGGCTGACACGGCGTACGCCCCGGTCACGCACTCGGGCGAACGGCGCCGAGCCCGCGTGTCAGCACGCCCGATTCATCGAATGCCCGCCGCACAGCGGGGTATTGGCAGCCCTGTGGGACGACGCGGGAGCGTATCGGCGAACCCGCGAGCTGACGGAGGAAGACATGACGATCGACGAAATCTGGTCGTACGCACCGGAGTTCAACCACCCCGAAGCCAACGAACTGTCCGGTTACAGCGTCGAGGCGACCGACGGGACGATAGGGCATGTCGACCGGCAGGCCGACGAATCGGGGATGCGGCACATCGTCGTCGACACCGGTGTCTGGGTGTTCGGCAAGAGTGTGCTGGTGCCCGTGGGGGTCGTCGCCGGCATCGACACGGAGTCCCAGAAGATCACCGTCGCGTGCACGCGCGAGGAGATCAAATCGGCGCCGGTGTTCAAGACCGACCGCGAGACCCTGGACCCCGCGTACCTGTCCAGCGTCGGGACCTACTACCGAAGCCTCCCGCCGAGGCAGCCCGCGTGAGCCCTCGCGCGGTGACCTGCGGCGGTGCGCGCGCGGCCGACCGCCACGGACAAGGTGAGCAGGCGTAGAGGGACCCGCGCGTGGAAGGAGAGCCTCGACCGACTCCGCCGGACACGGGGTCCGGAACGCCGGCCGGACCGGCGCGGAGAGGTGAGGGATGAACGGACGAGACGTCACACGGTTCCCGGGGACCGGGCATGTCCGCTGAGTCGGGGCCCAACAGTGTCATCGAGGCGGTCCGCCCGGCACGGCTCCGCCGGTACGGGCCGCGGCTGCCCGCCTTCTGGTGGCCGGCGCTGCGCCGCACCCCGGTCTCGATGTGGAACGACGACGTGTCCGACTGGGCGGCCGCGCTGACGTACTACGCGATCCTCTCGGTGCTCCCGGCCCTGCTGGTCATGGTCATCGCCTTCGGCCTGATCGGTCCGGACACCGCCGAACAGTTCATCGCGCACGTCACGGCGTACGCGCCCGCGCAGTCGGGGGCCGAACTGCACCAGGCGCTGGGGGAGATGCTGCGGCAGCGGTCCGCCGCCTGGACGCTGCTGGTCACCGGTGCGGCCAGCGCGCTGTGGTCGGCGTCGAGCTACCTGGCGGTGTTCCGCAGGGCTCTGCACCGCATGCACGACGCGGCGGACCACCGTTCGGCCTGGCGCACCGCGCACCGGCTGGTGCTGACCGCGCTGGCGCTTCTCGGACTGCTCGTCGTCAGCGCGCTCGTCCTGTTGCTGACCGGCCCGGTGGCCGAGGCCGCCGGCCGTGCCGTCGGGGTCGACGGCACGGTGGCCGTGGCGTGGAACCTGCTCCGCTGGCCCCTGTTGACGTGCCTGGTGGCCCTGCTGGTCCTTATCGTGTTCCACACCGGGCCGCCGCCCGCCCGCCGTCGCCGGCACAGCCTGCCCGGCGGCGTCCTGGCCGCCGTCCTCTGGCTGGCCGTCTCGGCCGGATTCGCCCTGTACGCCTCTGTCCTCGGCGCCTACAGCCGGCTCTACGGGTCCCTCGCGGGCCTTGTCGTCTTCCTGGTGTGGCTGTGGCTGTCCAACCTTGCGCTGCTGGCCGGCGCGCAGTTCACGGCCGAACTCGACAAGGCCGCGGCGGCGAGGCACCGGGCGACGGTCTGAGGTTCACAGGTTTGTTCCGGCCAGGACGGCGCACACGGACTGAGGAAGCCACATCTTGTACGGACGGACGATGGAGGAACTGTGGGCATCATCGCTTGGATTCTGATCGGGTTGCTTGCCGGTGCCATCGCCAAGCTGCTCCTGCCGGGCAAGGACCCGGGCGGGATCATCATCACCATGCTGATCGGGGTGGCGGGCGGCCTGCTGGGCGGCTGGCTGGGCAAGGTCGTCTTCGGCGTCGACTCGATCGACGGGTTCTTCGACCTGTCGACCTGGATCGCCGCCATCGCGGGATCGCTGATCCTTCTGGTTCTCTACCGGGTGCTGACGGGCAACAGCCGATCGCACCGCCACGCGTGAAGGGGCCCCGGCCCGTTCGACGCGTCATGACTCACGGCCTGGGGCCGGCACCGGAGTTCCCGGTTGCCGGCCCCAGGCCGTACGTCATCTCCTCGGGGCGCGCCCGGGGCGCCGCGCCGCCTTCCCACCGCGGCGGGCCTCCTGCCATGATCACCGGAGAACGCGCGGGCCCGCCCCGTCACGGGCTTTCGACGGCCGGACCCCGTTCCGGGCCGCCCGGTGCGGGCCGCGCCGCAGTCAGTGAGGAGCCCGAGTGACGTACGACGTCGGCGCGCTGCGCGCCGAGATCCCCGCCCTGCTGTCCGGTGTCGCGCACTTCGACGGGCCGGGCGGCACACAGACCCCGGCCCGGGTGGCCGGCGCGATCGCGGACGCGCTCACCGGCCCGCTGTCGATCCGGGGGCGCCTGACGCCGGGAGAGGTGAACGCGGAGAATTTCGTCCAGGGGTTCCGGCAGGCGGTGGCCGACCTGGTGGGCGGTGATCCGTCCGGAGTCGTCTTCGGCCGCAGCGCCACCCAGCTCACGTACGACCTCGCCGGGGCGCTCGCGAAGGGCTGGGTTCCCGGTGACGAGGTCGTCGTCAGCCGTCTCGACCATGACGCGAACATCCGGCCCTGGGTCCAGGCGGCCGAACGGGCCGGCGCCCAGGTGCGCTGGGCGGACTTCGACCCGGAGACGGGTGAACTCCCGTCCTCCGCGGTGGGCGCCCTGCTGACCGAACACACCCGGCTGGTCGCGGTCACCGCCGCCTCGAACCTGACGGGGACCGTGCCCGACGTCGCCGGCATCGCCCGCCTGGTCCACCGGCACCCACGGGCGCTGCTCCACGTGGACGGAGTGCACTACGCGGCGCACGCCTTCGTGGATCTCGCGCGGCTCGGCGCCGACTTCTTCGTGTGCTCGCCCTACAAGTTCCTCGGCCCCCACCACGGTGTCCTGGCCGCGTCCCCGCTACTGCTGGAGCGACTGCGCCCCGACAAACTGCTTCCGTCCACCGACACGGTTCCCGAGCGGTTCGAACTCGGGACGCTGCCTTACGAGTTGCTCGCCGGCACCACCGCCGCGATCGATGTCCTCGCCGGCCTCTCGGGCGACACGACGGGCGGGAGGCGAGACCGTCTGCGCTCGGCCTTCGCGGCGATCGAGCGGCACGAGGAAGCGCTGCGCGGACGGTTGGAGGCGGGCCTCGCCGAACTGCCCGGGGTCACGGTCCGCTCCCGCGCGGCCCGTCGTACGCCCACCCTGCTGCTGACGTTCGACGGCCGGGAGGCGGCGGACGCCTCCGTGTACCTGGCGGACCGCGGTGTGCACGCACCCGCCGGATCGTTCTACGCGCTGGAGGCGTCCCGGCACCTGGGACTCGGGGACACCGGGGGCCTGCGGGTCGGGCTCTCGCCGTACAACGACGAGGACGACGTCGATCGGCTGCTGGAGGGCCTGGCGGCCTTCCTGCGGTCGTAGGCGCGGGGCCGGTCTCCCGCGTCGCGGGCCCGGTGCCGGGGCGAACCGGGCCGGCCCGCGGACGAGCGCGAGGCCGGCCGGTCAGGAGCGCGTCGGTGTCGTCGGACCCGTTGCCCGGTCGTCCGGGGCGGTGAGCAGGCGGAGCACCTCGGCGAGTTGACACGGACGCAGGAGTCCGGGGCCGGGCTGTGTGTCCCAGCCCGGCCCGCACAGCAGGACCCGGCTCCGGGTTCGTGCTCCCCGTACTCCCCAGCGTGTGGCGGCGAGGTGCCGGGCGAGCGGCAGGTTCGCCGTCGACCACGACTGGGACCACAGGACGACCGCCGGGGGACCGACGCGTTGCACCGCCGCCATGAGTGCCTCGGGCGGGACGGCTCCGCCGAGGGTCACGGCGGGTACACGCCGTTCCGCGAGCGCCGCGTTGAGGGCCTCCAGGGGCAGGGTGTGCTGTTCGCCCGGAGTGCAGGCCAGCAGGACGGGCGACACCGCGGCGGGCGGTCCGTTCCCCGCCGCGGACACGTAGGCGTGTCGCAGGGTGGCGGAGACGTGCCAGGTCAGAAGGTGCTCGACCTCGACGTAACGGTCTCCCGACGACTCCCATTTGCGGCCCACGGCCCGCAGGGCGGGCACCATCACGTCCTCCCAGGCCCTGGCCAGGCCGTGCGTACCGACCGCCGTCGCAAGCCGCTCCTGGACGGCGCGGGCGTCCAGCCGGACGGCGGCACGCGCGAGACCCCGGCCCTCCTGGGCCACGTCCGCCGACGGCGGCCCGGTGCCCGTCGGCGATCCCGGTGTCCCCGGGCCCGGAGCCGTCGGCGACGACCCCTCCGGGATCCGGACGCCGGTCCGCGTACGGGCGGTGGTCCGCGCCCGGACGGCGAGGGCCGGTGACGCGGCGACACGGCCGCGAGCCGACTCCTTGGCCGCGCGGGCGGCTTCGGCGGGGGGCAGGCCGGCGGCGGTCAGCCGGCACATCTCCTGCACCATGGCCACGTCGTCGGGCGACCACCGGCGGTGGCGGCCGTCCGCCCGCACCGCGGGCCCCAGACCGTACCGCCGGTCCCAGGAGCGCAACGTCGTGGGCGACACCCCGAGCCTGCGCGCCAGGAAACCCGTCGCCACCCCCACACCCGTGGTCTCCTGCTCGTCGTCGGCGCTCAGTTCCACGGAGCGGCTCCCGGGAGGACGGTGGACGGTGCTCCGAAGGTGCCCCACCCACGGGTGGAGGGGCCCGGTGCGCGGCGGCAGCGGATCATGACGGACCTCGCCTCGATTCCCGAGCCGTCCGGGACCCGGCCGGTCCGGCGGGCTCACCCCTGTTTCGGCGCGGGGCGGTCCTCCGGATGCGGCGAACCGGCCCGTCGTGCGCCCGGCCGGCCGGCCGGGAGGGGCGGGCGGGTCCCGTGGGCACCGCTCACGTGACCGCGTGGACGGTTCGCGCGCGCTGCGGTGCCATCGCCCAGCGGACCGCCGAGGTGAAGGCGCTGCCGAGCGGACGTACGCACACACTGTCCACCAACGGCAACCGGGGCAGCCGTAGTTCGGCGGCGGCCCAAGCGGGCAGCAGGGACACCGCGTTCGCGGCGAGCACCCCGTACGGCAGTCGGGCCACGAGCGGCACCGGCGGGTCCAGCAGGAGGAAACGCGCGGCGTCGCGGGCCTGTGCCGTCGCGCGCACCTCGCCGCGGTACGCGTTCAGCCGGTCCGCGAGTTCGGCACGGTTCGTGGGCGGGTCCAGGACGCCGAGCGCGGAGGCGACGCGGGCCGTGTCCGCCACGTAGGCGTCGCAGTCGGCCGCGGAGAGCGGCCGCGAGCCGTACCGCTGATGCGCGCGCAGGAAGCTGTCGATCTCCGCGACGTGGACCCAGCCGAGGAGGTGGGGATCCGCCGCGTGGTACGGCGTTCCCTCCGAGGTCACACCGCGCACCCGCTCATGGACCGCCCGTACCCGGTCGCAGGCGTCCTGGGCGCTCTCGGCCGTGCCGTATGTCGTCACCGCGAGGAAGGTGCTGGTGCGCTGGAGTCTTCCCCAAGGGTCCCCGCGGAAGCCCGAGTGCGCGGAGACGGCGGCCATGGCGAGCGGGTGCAGCGACTGGAGCAGCAGCGCGGAGAGGCCGCCGATGAACATCGACGCGTCCCCGTGCACGGTGCGGATGGGGCGGTCCGGGCCGAACCAGCGGGGTCCGGGCGTGCCGTGGATACGGGCGCGGTTCTTCGGTCCGTCCGGGCCCGCGACCCGGGTGAACAGGGCACTGCCCAGCCGTTCCCGCACTCCGCCGCCGTCCGCTCCGGTCACTCTCATGGGGCACCGGCCTCCTCCGCGTCGTGCTCCGTCGCGCCCGCGGCCTGTTCCGGACCGGCCTGTCCGGGACTGCGGCCGTGGCATCCGGGGTCGCCCGCGGACCGGCGGAAACACCCTTCAGCATGGCCGAACCGGGGGAGGAAAGTCCACGGGGCCCCATCGGTCACCGGGTGATGCCGGCGCCGACGAGCGGGACCGGCGCTCACGGGGCGCCGCTTCACAGGGTGAGGCGCCGCGTCACAGGGTGATACGGGTGCCCCATGCCTCGGCGCGGGCGACGGCGTCGGCGACATGGGCGGCCGCGACGTCCAGAGCGGCGTGGCCGGTCGACTTGAACAGCGTGAGTTCGTCCTCGTCGCGCCGCCCGGGGTGTTCGCCGCCGAGGACCGAGCCGAGGAGCGTCACGCGCCGGTCGGGCGGGAGGTCCTGCAACTCGTGGGCGCCGGAGGGCGGCCGGGTCGTGGCGGCGCCGTGCCATTCGGCGAAGAGGGTGGCGTCCCGGACCGTGTCGGCGTCCAGCTCGGGCCCGTGGGAGCCGCCCACCGAGCTGATGTGGGTGCCGGGGGCGAGCCATGCGCGACGGATCACCGGGAGGACGGCGCCGGTGCAGCAGAACACCGTGCCGGCCCCGCGTACCGCGTCCTCGATGCGCTCCGCGACGCCCCCGGCGGGGTGGAGCGCGGCGGCGATCCCGGCGCGTCCGGGATCGCGGCCCGCGACGGAGACGGGGGTCTCGGGGGCCACGGCCGCGAGCAGCGCGATCTGGGCGCGCGCCTGCGCGCCCGTCCCGATGACGGCGACCCGCTCGGCGTCCGGACGGGCCAGCGCGCGGGCGCTCAGTGTGGCCGTCGCCGCGGTACGGATCTCGGTGAGAGGCTCCGCGTCCATCAGGGCCAGCGGACGGCCGTCGGTCTCGTCGAAGAGCGCGACGATCCCCCGGTGGCTGCTGCGGCCCGGCCGTGCCGGGTCGGCGAACACCGAGACCAGCTTGGCCGCGAGCCCGAGACCGGGCACATGGCCGGGCATCGCGCCGAGCAGGCCGTGCGGGGTGTGCGCGGCGATCCGCGGCGGTACGGAGACCTCGTCACGGCCGATGGCGACGAGGGCCGTGGCCACGGCGTCCAGGACGCGCCGCGGATCGAGTGCGGCGCGCGTCTGCGCCCCGTCGAGGAAGAGGATCTCGCTCATGCCGGGCCTTCGGTGGACGGGGACGGGGGCGGGGAGACGCTGGGGAAGACGGGGGCGGACGTGGGCGGGGGCGACGCTTGGCCGGTGACCCCGGTGACCCCGGTGACCCCGGTGACCCCGGTGACCCCGGTGACCTGGGGGACTTCGGTGACTTCGGAGGTTCCGGGGCCGGAGAGGATCCGCGCCAGTTCCTCCGTCGCCTCGCGCAGGCGCTCCCGCAGACCGGGAAGCCGGGCCTCGCCGAAGTCGGGGCCCAGTCCGACCAGGGTGAGGGCGCAGACGGGGGCGCCCGGACGCGTGACCACGGCGCGGGCGAGCGAGGCGACCGGCTGCTCGTTGCGCCCGTACTCGACGGCGAAACCGGTGCGTTCGGCGTCCTCGATGTCGGCCAGCAGCCCGTCGGGTCCCTCCAGCGGATACCCGGACTCCTCCGCGGCGCGCAGATAGGGGACCCGGTCGGCGGGGGAGAGGGCGGCGACCAGGGCGAGCGGGCCGGCGAACCGGTGAACGGGCAGGGCCTGGCCGGTCAGGCTGCTGATCATCGCCAGACGGTCGGGTCGTACGACGTCGATCACGCGGGACCGGTCGACCTCGGGCACCTGAAGGTTGACCATCATGCCGGTGCGCTCGGACAGCGCCGCGAGAACCGGCCGGGCGAGGGCGCCGAGAGAGTTCCGCGCCGCCGAGGACGACAGCTGCAGGACCGCCGTGCCCGGCAGATAGCGGTCGCCGGCGCGCAGCACCCAGCCGCGCCGGACCAGGTCGACGAGCACGCGGTAGGCGGTCGCGCGATGCAGCCCGACCTCCTCGGCGAGGTCGACGAGACGCGGAGGCCGGGACGCGCGGGCCACGGCCTCGATCAGGTCCAGGGCCTTGTCCACCGCGGTACGGGGTGCTGCGGGCAATTCCGGCCCCTCCTTGTGACGACGTGAGATGCGAGCGTACGGTAGCGCATGTTGCGAGAGACGATACGTCTGTTACGTAGAGCGTAACAAGATCTTTCAAGTGACCCGGCCCGAACGTTCCCTGTCCGAACGTTCCCTGTCGGGCGGATCCGGTCCGGACAGGGTCGGTCCCGACAGGGCCGCTCCGGTAAGAACTACTACTGAGGTGAAGATGACGGACGAGACTTCGGGCGCACCGGCCCCGCACGCGCCCGCGGTGAGAGGAGCCGTCGCGGTGTACCGCGGCGCGACACTGTTCGACGGAACCGGTGGTCCGGTCCGGACCTCGACGTCGATCGTGATCGACGGTCCGGTCATCCGTGCCGTCGGGGACGATGCCGTGATCGCCGGGACCCTGCCCTCCGACGCCCAGGTCTTCGACCTCGGCGGACGTTTCGTCATCCCCGGTCTGGTCGACGCCCACCAGCACATCGCGACGCCGCCGGACCGGCCCGTCGCCGAGGCGGTGCTGCGCCGGCTCGTCCACAGCGGGGTCACGGCCATCCGTGACATGGCCGACGACCTGCGCCAGGTCGGTGACCTGGCGAGGGCGACGCTCGTCGGCGAGATCCCCGGCCCCGACATCCGCTACGCCGCGCTGATGGCGGGACCCGGCTTCTTCGACGATCCGCGCACCCACCAGGTGTCCCGGGGCGAGACGCCCGGTGCCGTTCCGTGGATGCAGGCGGTCACGAAGGACACCGACCTGCGGATCGCCGTCGCCCTGGCGCGCGGGACCCACGCCTCCGCGATCAAGGTGTACGCGGATCTCGACCGGGACACCGTCGCCGCGATCACGGCGGAGGCGTACCGCCAGGGCATCCCCGTCTGGGCCCACGCCGCCGTCTTCCCGGCCTCGCCCGGCCAGGTCGTCGCGGCCGGCGCCGACAGCGTCTCCCACGTCACCCTGCTCGCCTTCGAGGGCACGGACGAGCCGCTGACCAGCTACAAGACCAAGCCCAAGGTCGACCACGAGCGGTTCGCCGCCGGTGACGACCCCCGTGTCGAGGAACTGTTCGCCCTGATGAGGCGGCGGGGCACGGTCCTCGACGCGACCGCGGGCATGTGGGCGAGCGAGGCCCTCGCGGGAGAGGGGCCCGAGGACGCGGCGCGGGCGGCGGCCAACACCGAACTCGCCGCCGTGCTCACCGCCCAGGCCCACCGGGCCGGTGTGGAGATCGCGACCGGCACGGACTACGAGACCGATCCCGGGGACCCCTTCCCCGCCCTCTACGAGGAGCTGGAGTTCCTCGTGCGGCGCTGCGGGATGTCGCCCGCGCAGGTGCTGCGCTCGGCCACGCTGATCGGTGCCCGGAGCGCCGGGGCCGAGGACGTCATGGGCAGTGTCGAAGCGGGCAAGCTCGCCAACTTCGTCGTCCTGGAGGACGATCCGCTGCGGGACATCGCGAACCTGCGCAGCGTCACGCTGACCGTCAAGCGCGGCCGGCGCTTCGAGCGCCGGGACTTCGACGGCACCGCCCCCGGCGCCGGGCGGCCCGAGGGCGCCCAGGGCCCCGGGTCCGAAGAGCCCGCCGCGACCCACCCCGTCGACGCGAGCGGCCCCGCCGAGTCGACCCACTTTGCCGAGGAGACCCGATGACCGACCTTCCCATGATCATCAACGCGCTCGGGCAGCTCGACAATCCGAACGCCCCCCGGTCGGCCGAGGCCGCCGCGCAGCTCAACCCCTCCAGCGAGCAGATGACCGTCGACGCCCGTACGTTGGCCGACGCCCACGCCTCCGGCCTCACCGCCGTCAACATCACCCTCGGCTACACGATGGGCGACCTGCCGCCCTACGAGCACACGCTCCACGAGATCGCCGTCTGGGACGGGATCATCCGGGACAACGCGGCCGACCTCCTCAAGGTCCGCACGGCCGCGGACATCCGCCGGGCCGGGCAGGAGGGCAGGATCGGTGTCGTCTACGGCTTCCAGAACGCCGTCGCGGTCGGCGAGGACACGGGGCGCATCGCCACGTTCGCCGATCTCGGTGTCCGGGTCGTCCAGCTCACGTACAACCAGGCCAATCACATCGGCGACGGCTCCATGGCGCCGGAGAACCGGGGCCTGACCGACTTCGGCCGGAGTGTCGTCGAGGCCCTCGACGAGCACCACCTGATGGTCGACCTCTCCCACAGCGGTGAGCGGACCTGTCTGGAGGCCGCCAAGACGGCGCGGGGCCCCGTGTCGATCAACCACACCGGCTGCCGCGCGCTCGCCGATCTCCCCCGCAACAAGACGGACGAGGAACTGCGCCTGGTGGCCTCGCGCGGCGGCTTCGTGGGCATCTACTTCATGCCCTTCCTGAACGTGTCGGGTCACGCGACGGCCGCCGACGTCGTGGAGCACATCGTCCACGCGGTCAACGTGTGCGGCGAGGACCATGTGGGCATCGGCACCGACGGGACCGTGACGTCCATCGACGACCTCGACGCGTACCGCTCGCATCTCGCCGGGCATGTGGCCCTGCGGCGCCAGGCGGGTGTCGGGGCGGCGGGGGAGCGCGACGACACGCTTCCCTTCGTGCTCGACCTGCGCGGAGTGGACCAGTTCCGGGAGCTCGTCCGCCTTCTGGAACAGCGCGGCTACACCTCGGAGCGCATCGAGAAGATCCTCGGCAGGAACTTCCTGGACTTCGCGGACCGGGTGTGGGCCCCGGAAGCCGCCCGGTAGCCGGCTCCGGCACCCGGGCGGAGTGGGGTGGCGGGCGGGAGGCCGGACCGGACCCGCCCGCGGCCCCCCGTTCCCGGCCGTCCGGCCGTCCGAATGCCGGGAGCCCCGTCATCCTCACCCGTACGAGCGGGACCCGGCCGGCGCGCCCGCCCTCGCGGCCGCCGGATCGAGTGTCATGGCGAGCGGTGACGGTCGAATCGGTTGTTCGAGCGACTGAATCGAGTGTCTGGGCTTGCTTCGGCGCCGCATACGTTCGTACGCTGGCCGAATCCGCTCGCCGAACGTGTCGCCGACCGAGCTCGCCGACCGGGTTCACCGACAGAGGAGCCCTTGATGGACCGCACACGCCTGCACCAGCTCCTGGCTCGGGAGAGCGCCGAGGCGGAGCGTCGCAACCCGCGGTCCAGGGCCGCGTACGAGCGCGCCGAGCACCTGTTCGGCCGAGTGCCGATGACCTGGATGAACAAGACCGCCGGGGCCTTCCCGCGCTATCTGGACAGTGCCCGCGGAGCCCGCGTCACCGACATCGACGGGCACGAGTACGTCGACTTCTGTCTCGGTGACACGGGCGCGATGGCCGGTCACTCACCCGAGGTGGTCGCCGAGGCGGTGCGGACGCGGTTCGCCGAGAGCGGCGGCGCGACCGCGATGCTGCCCACCGAGGACGCGGAGTGGGTGGGCGCCGAACTGACCCGCCGCTTCGGTCTCGCGCGCTGGAGCTTCTCGCTCACCGCGACCGACGCCAACCGCTGGTCCATCCGCCTGGCACGGGCGGTCACCGGCCGCCCGAAGATCCTGGTGAACAGCTACAGCTACCACGGCAGCGTCGACGAGTCGCTGATCGTCGTCGGCCCGGACGGCCACGGCACCGCCCGCCCCGGAAACGTCGGCGCCCCCTGCGACGTCACCCTCACCAGCCGGGTCGCGGAGTTCAACGACCTGGAGCAGCTGGAACGCGAGCTCGCGCACGGTGACGTCGCCGCCGTCCTGATGGAGCCCGCGCTCACCAACATCGGCATCGTGCTGCCCGAGCCGGGCTACCTGGAGGGCGTCCGTGCCCTGACGCGCCGGTACGGGACCCTGCTCATCAACGACGAGACGCACACCTTCTCCGCCGGCCCCGGTGGCTGCACCGCCGCCTGGGGCCTGGAGCCGGACATGCTCACGATCGGCAAGGCGATCGGCGGAGGGATCCCGGCCGGGGCGTACGGGCTCTCGGCCGAACTCGCCGACAAGCTGCTCGGCCGCGCCGATCTGGACCTGGTCGACATGGGCGGTGTCGGCGGCACCCTCGCCGGGAACGCCCTCTCCACCGCGGCGACGCGCGCGACCCTGGAACACGTCCTCACCGACGCCGCGTTCGACACGATGGCGAAGCTCTCCGAACGATTCGAGGCGGGTGTGCGGGCGGGAATCGACACCTGGGGCCTGCCGTGGTCGGTGAGCCGGCTCGGAGCCCGTACGGAATACCGGTTCGCCGATCCCGCGCCGCGCACCGGAACGGAATCGGCCGCGGCGGCGGACACCGAGCTGGAGGACTTCCTCCACCTGTACCTCGCCAACCGGGGCATCCTGCTGACCCCGTTCCACAACATGGCGCTCATGTGTCCGGCGACCACCGAGGAGGACGTGGACCGGCACACCGAGGTCTTCGCCGCCGCCCTGGCCGAACTGGTCGGCTGAACGGCCCCGTTAACCTTGGACCGGGCCAGCCGGAGAGGAACAGCGTGGACGAGATCGACCGGGCCATCCTGCGCGAACTGCAGATCGACGGCCGTATCGCCTATGCCGAACTCGGCCCCAAGGTCGGGCTGTCCGCGTCGGCGGCCCGCCAGCGCCTGCAACGCCTGCTCGACTCGCAGGCGGTCCAGGTCGTCGGCGTCACCGACCCGATGGGCATGGGCGGACAGGCGATGGCCCTGCTCGGCATCACCGTGGACGGCGATCCGCGAGCGGTCGCCGACGCGCTGGCCGAACGGGCCGAGGTCGTCTACGCGGTCCTGACGTCGGGCGGCTTCGACCTGTTCGCCGAGGTCGTGTGTCCCGGACCGCGGGATCTGCTGGACTTCGTCAACGACGTCGTACGGCAGATCGAAGACGTCCGGCAGGTGCAGTCGTTCCCCTACTTCGGGATCCACACGCACCGGTTCCTGTGGAACGTGGGCTGAGCACACCCCCGCGCCGGCCACCGAACCGTGCCTCCGTCGCGGCCACGTACGACAGCTTCCACCGGCGGCACGTGCGGCAGCCTCCGCCCGGTCACCGTGCCGTGCCCCCGCACCGGCCGGCCGCGCGACTCCTCGCCGCGGCTACCGCGCCCCGCTCCGGGCCGCCTTCTTGCCGGGCGTCGAGAGCCGCACCCCCAGCGGGCGGGCCAGACCGATCACGCCTTCGTCGAGACGCTGCAGATGGCGCAGGACGCGGCCCGTGACACGGTCGTGCCGGGGGGAGTCCGGCGTGTCCGGCTCCAGCATGGCGGCGAGGCTCGCCCCGGTCTCCGCGACACCGTCCCCGGCGTCCGCCGCCACCCGGGCGACGAGGACGTCGATGTTGTGGCTGATCCGGCGGCCCGCCAGCTTGAGCCGGGGGTCCGCGGCGACCGACCTGCTGTAGGGGAGGAGTTCGGCCGTCGCCGCCAGCGAGCGCGCGTGATAGGCGCACGTCTCCAGCAGGGCGACGATGTAGCGGGCGGTCTGACGGCGGGCCCGCCACGGAGTGATGGGGTGGGTCAGCGGTTTGGTGGAGGCCCGCAGTTTGTCCAGGGCCACGTCCAGTTCGCGGGCCTTGCCCAGCAGGTCGAGGGCGATACCGCCGCTGAGCTGCTCCACCGCCGCACCGCTGACGTCCCCGAGCCGTACCAGCACGGCGGCGAGGAGCTCGTCCGTACGGCGGTCGGTCTGCACCGGAAGGACGACGATGGCCGCGACCATCCCGCAGATCGCGCCGAGCGCCGTCTCCTCGATCCGCAGGACGAGCACCGCCGGACTGTAGGTGTTGAGCACCGTGTACAGCAGCCCCAGCATCGCCGTCACGAAGAAGGACATCAGGACGTACGACACGGGGGCGGTGAAGTACATGGCGAAGATGAACACCAGGACCAAGGTGAAGGCGGTCCACGTGTGGCCGCCCACCACACCGGCCAGGAGGACACCCGCGACCACGCCGAGGACCGTCCCCAGCAGCCGGCGATAGCCCTTGACCAGGATCTCCCCGGTCGAGGAGGTGTTCAGGAAGACGACCCAGCAGGTCAGCACCGCCCAGTACCACCGCTGCGGGGAGAGCAGTTCCCCGCCGACGATGGCCAGGGTCGACCCGACCGAGACCTGCACCGCCGCCCGGGTCGTCGGCCGGTCCAGTCCCGTGGGGTGCGGCTCGTCCTCTTCGCCCTCCTCGGCGGCGATGGAGGCGTCCTCGGCGTCCAGCTCCTCGCGGGAACGTTTCGTCTCGGGGGAGTCGTCGGATTCGTCCTGGGGGCCGTCGAGCGCCATCCGCAGTCCGACGGCCGCGCGCGTCGCCTCGCCGATGCCGCGGAAGACGTCCTGCACGGCCGCCGGGGCGTGCGGGAGGTTCTGCTCGTCCCGGTAGCCGAGGAGCCGGTTGCGGAGCTGGGCCACCCCGGCGCCGCGCTCACCCGAGACCGGTCCCGCGACGAGCACTTGCAGTGCTTCGAGGTCGCGGTGCAGCGTCGCGATGGTGTCGTCCTGCTTCCGGAGCCGGTCTCCCGGCGCGGGCAGCGGCGCGTGCGGCAGATGCAGGGCGAGCGTGTCGGCCTGTTCGGCGCTGCGCGCGGTGAGGATGAGGACGCCGAGCCGTTCAGCGGCGATCTCGGCCTCGGCGACCCGCCGCTGGAGCAGCGAGGCGGTCGCGCCGTCGGCGGTTCCCTCGTCCAGGCGGTCCTGGATCATCATCGCGCTCTCGTGCAGCCGCGCGGTGTGCAGCCGCACGTCGTCCAGGGCCTTCTCGACGTCGTCGGGACCGGCGTCGAGGAGATCGATCTGGACGGACACCAACTGGGCCACGCGAGCCCGGAACGCCTTGCGCAGCCGTTTCAGGACCCGCTCGGTCGACTCGGCGATCACGGCGAAGCGCACCAGGGCACTGCAGACGAAGGCGATGGCCAGCGTCGCCCAGAGTTCGGGGAGGGAGGAGTAGGTCGCTCCGCCGAACAGGGACAGGAAGTAGATCTGGAAGGCGATCAGCCCGAGGGCGGTGCCGCGGTCTCCGTATCTGCGGCAGTAGACCGCGGCGAAGATCAGGGCGACGAAGCATGTGTCGCTCGCGAACGTGTGACCGCGCAGCAGCGCCCCCAGCGACATCGCCGTGACCGCCACGGGCAGGCCGAGCGCCAGGGTGACGGCCTGTTCGCCGCGGTGCTTCTCCTTGATGGAGAACGTGGCGACCATGGCGGTCATCGCTCCGGTCACCATGCGACTGGGACCGGATCCCATCATGGCGAGGACGGCGAGGGTGAGGGCGATCGCGCCGACGGTCCGCAGCCCGGCCATGAGCCGCAGCAGGCCCGGGTCGGATGCCACGAACCGGTTCCAGATCGCCGCTCGGTTCGGCCGAGTCACTGTCCTCACGCTGCCGTCGTTCCCTGCTCCCAGGTCATGATCCGGTACTTCAGCATGGCACCATGCGGCGCCCCGTGCCGGATGGTGACCGGGCGACCCGCCTCGCGGAGGGCGCGGGAGCCCTCTTGTGGGAGCGCTCCCAAAGGGTCAGGATGCCGTCATGGACCCAGTGCCGACCATTCGCCCCTACCGGCCCGCCGACCGCGCCGCCGTCGCGGAGGTGTGCGTGCGCACCGCGGACCTCGGAGGGGACTCACGTGCCCTGTATCCCGACGAGGAGCTGATGCCGACGCTCTTCGCGGCGCCCTACTGCCATCTGGATCCCGGCCTGGCCTTCGTCCTCGACGACGGGAGCGGCCGGGCCGTCGGCTACGTGGTCGGCACCGGAGACACCGCGGACTTCGCCGCCCGGTTCCGCGACGAATGGATCCCCCGGGTCGTGCGCCGCTATCCCGAACCCACGACACCGCCCCGCACGCCCGGCGAGGAGATGGTCGGGCTGCTGCACACCCCCGAGCGCATGATCCTGCCCGAACTCGCCGCCTATCCGGCGCACCTGCACATCGACCTGCTGCCGGACTTCCAGCGGCGCGGCTTCGGAAGAGCCCTGATGAACACCTTCCTCACCGCACTGCACGACCGCGGGGTGCCGGCGGTCCACCTGGGCATGGTCACCGCGAACCGATCGGCTCGGGCCTTCTACGACCGTCTCGGCTTCCACGAGATTCCCGTGGACGACCCGGGGCCACTCACCTACCTGGGACGGCCGACGGCGGTGGCGAAAACGTGAACGCACCGGTTCCGGCGGACAGGGGCCGTCGGAACCGGTGCGGGTGGCGCGTGAACCTCAGCGGGTGGCCGTGGCCGCTTCCGGGGTGGCCGTGAGGCCGGCCTCGTCGTCTCCGGCGGTGGCGCGGACGGCCGGAATCAGGGCGGCGATGGCCGCGGCCACCAGGGCGACACATCCACCGACGATGAGTCCGGTGCGGAAACCGCCCTCGGAGGTGAAGGTGTAGCCGCCCGCGCTGGTCGTCATCTGGGCGAGGATGACGCCGACGACGGCCGAGCCGACCGAGGTGCCCAGCGAGCGCATCAGCGTGTTGAAGCCGTTGGCCGCGGCGGTCTCGGAGAGCGGGACCGAGCTCATGATCAGGGCCGGCATCGAACCGTAGGCGAGGCCGACACCGCTGCTGGTGACCATGAGGGTCAGCATGAGACCCCAGGCCGAGCCCATCAGGACCAGCGACAGTCCGTAGCCGAGGGCGACGACGAGGACACCGCAGACCAGCGTGAACTTCGGGCCGCGGGCGTCCGTCAGCTTCCCGCCGAGCGGGGAGACGATCATCATCATGATGCCGCCGGGCGCCATCCACAGGCCCGCCGCGAGCATCGACTGGCCCAGGCCGTAGCCGGTGGCCTCGGGGAACTGGAGCAGCTGCGGGATGATCAGCATGCTCGCGTACATGCTGAAGCCGACGAAGATCGAGGCGACGTTGGTGAGCAGGACCCGGGGGCGGGCGGTGGTGCGCAGGTCGATCAGCGGGTCCTTGGTGCGCATCTCCCAGGCGCCCCAGGCGATCAGGACCACGACGGCGGCGACGAACAGTCCGAGCGTCGTCGCGGAACCCCAGCCCCAGTCGGCGCCCTTGGAGACGCCGAGGAGCAGGCAGACCAGTCCGGCGCCGAGTCCGAGCGCGCCGAGGACGTCGAAGCGCTGACCCTTGGCGCTGGCCGGCACGTCCGGGATGAGGAACCAGATCAGCGTTCCGATCGCCAGGGCCAGCACGGCGGAGCCCCAGAAGAGGACGCGCCAGTTCGTGTACTGGGCGACCGCGGCGGCGATGGGCAGGCCGAGGCCGCCGCCGATGCCCATGGAGGCGCTGACCAGCGCGATGGAGGAGCTCAGCTTCTCCGCCGGCACCACGTCGCGCAGCAGGGCGATGCCGAGCGGCACGATGCCCATGCCCATGCCCTGGAGGCCTCGTCCGACGATCATCGGGACGACGGACGAGGAGAGCGCGCACACGACCGAGCCCGCCATGAGCGGGATGGAGCAGGCGAGCAGCATCCGCCGCTTGCCGACCAGGTCGCCCAGCCGGCCGGAGACCGGGACGCAGACGGCCGCGACCAGCAGGGTGACGGTGATGACCCAGGCGGAGTTCGCGGGCGTGGTGTGCAGGATCTGGGGCAGCTCGGCGATCAGCGGGGTGACCAGCGTCTGCATGATCGCCGCCACGGTGCCGGCGAGGGCGAGCGTGGCGACCACGCCGCCCGCTCGGGCGGAAGGCTGGGGGGCGTCCATCAGGGACTCCTCGGGTCTGTCTGCGGGGCAAGAGATGTGCATCGTACATGTCTTATGTATCGCGCATGTGATGTGGTTCATGCATGTGATGTGGACCGTGCATGGGGGTGTGGGACCATGAAGCCGGGCCGCACCGATGTGCGCGGGACGCGCGGCTCAGGTGACACCGGGAGGCGGCAGGCGGATGGTCAGGCCCACACACGAGGTCGAGTACGAGCAGATGCTGCTCAGCCGCCACGGATGGATGAACCACAGAGGCGGCCGCACCAAGGACGGTGTCCTGGAGCGCAGCGCGTACATCCTGCTCAGCCGTATCCGGATCCAGGGGCCGATGTCGATCGGCGAGTTGAGCGACGCCTTCGGGCTCGACGCCTCCACCCTCAACCGGCAGACCGCGGCGGCGATGCGTGCCGGGCTCGTCGAGCGCATCCCCGACCCCGACGGGGGCATGGCCCGCAAGTTCCGCATCACCGACGAAGGGGAGCGGCTCCTGGACCAGGAGCGGCAGGGGCTCATCGACGCGCTGGACCGGGTCATGGCCGACTGGCCGGAGGACGACATCGCCGCGTTCGCCTCCTACTTGCGGCGTTTCAACACGGGCATCGAGCGCATCGGCGGACGTCCTTGGCCGCGTCCGTGAGCTGGGCTCCGACTGTCGCCGCTTCCGAGTGGCCGGCTCCGTAAATCCTTCGGGTTGACCGGGGAGCCCGTGCTGTGTGCGGTGCGGGGTCAGATGCCGGGGTCGGTGAGGTGGAGGCCGCGGGGGTCGCTCTTCGGTCCGATGCCTTCGATCCTGGTCGGAGTTCCCTCCGGGGCGAACGAGCGGTGGAAGGTGAAGGCGTGCGGCGCGGAGCCGTGGTCGTGGAGGTGTTCCAGCCTGGAAACCCCGTCCTGCCAGGTGGGTGTCACGCCGTCGGAGACCCACCAGCACACGTAATTCGGGTGTCCTGTCCTCTCGAACCAGTCGTAACGCCTGTTCAGCGCCTCACGGTGCAGACCGCTGTGGACGGCGCCGAAGGCGGGGCGCGGGTCGGTCCAGAGCGAGAGGGTCGCGGCCAGGGCGGTGGTTTCCACCGTACGGCCCTTGCCGTACCAGGCCGGTACGGCGAACTCTCCCCATGCGCCCCAGTCCGCCTCGAAGAGCACGCCCCGGTCACCGCCTGCCGCTTCGGCGCGCGCGAGGTATCCGGGGTGCTGGCCGATCTTCCGGTAGACGGCCCCACCGATGTCGTAGAACTCGCGCGTGAGAGGTGCGGGATCGGCGAGAGGCGACTTCAGGACGCCGAATGTGTACAGAGCAAGATGGGGCATGCCGTCTCTCCCTGGTCGGGGTGCCTGGTGCGGACCCGGTTCGGTGGCTTGCGCATGGGGCGAGGATTCGCGGAGCGTGACCGACTGATCCCGCCGCGGGCGGGGCTCGGCCCGAAGGAACTCCTGTGCGACCGTGGGCGATCGCCGAGGACCAGGTGAAGGTAACCGCCTTCGCGAGCCATGTCGAAGTTGCGTTTTCCCTGTCCAAGTGGCCTCTTGCGCCGGTCATCGCGGGGGCTGGGGCGGGCGGAAAACCCGGCGACGCGGTGGCGTGCCGCCTTCTAGGCTCGCCCGCATGAAGAGTTCCGGAAGACTGCTGAACGTCGTCGATGTCGAGGCGACCTGCTGGGAGGGCGCGCCTCCGCCCGGAGCGGTGAGCGAGATCATCGAGATCGGCCTGACGGTCGTCGACCTGGACGAGGGCGTCCGGCTGGAGAAGCACCGGCTTCTGGTGAGGCCCGCGCGGTCGACGGTCAGCGCCTTCTGCACCGAGCTCACCGGGCTGACGCCGGACGAGGTCGAGCAAGGGGTCGAATTCGCCGAGGCCTGCCGCGAGTTGGCCGCGCGGCATCGTACGGGGGCGCGGCCGTGGGCGAGTTGGGGCGACTACGACCGTCATCAGTTCACGCGTCAGTGCGCCGCCACGGAGACTCCGTACCCCTTCGGCCACCGGCACGCCAACGCCAAGGCGGTCTTCACCGCCGCTCACGGGCTGCGGAAGCGGCCGGGGATGGCGCAGGCCCTCCGCCTGGCCGAACTGCCCCTGGAAGGGCGGCATCACCGGGGCGAGGACGACGCGTGGAACATCGCCGCTCTTGTTCTCGACCTGGCGGGGCGCGGGGCCTGGCCGGGTGCGTGACGCCCTCGGCACCCGGCCGGCCCGGCGGATCCGCCCCCGGCGTCAGCCGTTCTTGCCGGCGTCCCGGGCCGCCTGTTCCAGCCGCGCCCGATAGTCCTCCCACCACGCCGAGTCACCCGGCATCAGGCTGTCGTTGTCCTCGTTCATCCCGGCGGCCCCGTCCATGAGTTCGCGGATGATGTCGGCGTGCCCGGCGTGCCGCTGGGTGTCGGCGAGCACGCGAACGACCGCGTGATGCAACGTCACCTCGTTCTTCCCGGCGGGCCACCACGGCACCGTGCCGGTCGTCTCCAGCGGCAGCGCGTCGATGGTCGCGTCCGCGTGGGCCCATGCCCGGCGGTAGAGCCCCACGACGGACTCGCGTGTCTCGTCCGCGGTGGCCCACATGTCCCCGTTCGTCTCGTGGGCGTGCTCCAGCCAGGGGAGCGGTTCACCGGACGGCCGTCCGAAGGTGTCGCCGAGGTAGCCCAGTTCGATCGTGGCCACGTGTTTCACCAGACCGAGCAGGTTGGTCCCGGTAGGGGTGAACGGGCGGCGGATGTCGTATTCCGAGAGACCCTCGAGCTTCCAGATCAGGGCGTCGCGAGCCGACTGCAGGTAGCGGTGGAGGTCGGCCTTGGGGTCCGGTGAAGTCATGGCGTTCAGTCTGCCGCGCCCGGGGGCGTTGTAGGGGTCGACCGGATCAAGTAGCGTGACCGACGTGAACACCGGACCGGCGTCGAGCCACACACGGATGGGCAATCCGGTGGAGGGCTGATCGCCCAGTGGGTGCGCCGAAGGCACCGTCTCAGTCCGGCACGTGGACCTCCCAGTGCTTGTGCACCGCGAGTCCTTTTCCGTGTCGAGCACCACTGAGGTCAGTCGCATGACAGTCACCTTCAATCACACCATCATCGCAGCCAAGGACCGCCACGAGTCCGCACGCTTCTTCCGGGAGCTGCTGGAACTGCCGGAAGCGCCGTCCTGGGGTCCTTTCACCAACATCCAGCTGACGGACGGCGTGCTGTTGCAGTTCGCCGAGCCCCCGGTGGACATCCAGATGCAGCACTACGCGTTCCTGATCGACGACGAGCTGTTCGACCGGGCCTACCGGCGGCTCTGTGACGACGGCGTCGAGCACTGGGCCGATCCCCGGATGCGGCGCTCGGGCGAGATCAACAACGAACACGGCGGCCGGGGCGTGTACTTCAAGGACCCGGCCGGCCACGCCATCGAGTTGATCACCCGCCCCTACCTGTAGCCGGCGGAGCCTGGTCGGGTGCGCGGGACGCGGCGCCCGGCCAGGCGGCCGGCCGAACCGGGCGCCGTGCGGGCGGGTACGGGGGTGCGAGCCGTGGTGCGAGGCGCGGCAGGCCGAAGACACGGTGCGCCGGAGTACGACTGGTTCACCCCGACGGGTTGTTTTGTGGCGGGTTGTCGTGAACAGGGCGTGGATGTCCGGTGCTTGGGGAGAACCTGGAGGTACGCGCAACGTCGTCATCGAGGAGTGCCGCGTGTCCGATGTCGTCTTCACGGCGGATTTCGCCTCGCCTCGTCAATGGGTCGCGGGCCATTCCTGGGCCTATCCCGACGGCGGTCCGGTCAATCCGGACGACGGGAAACTCGACCATCTGGTGACCGACCCCGCCTACTGCCGGACGGGCCGCTTCTTGGCCACGCGGCGCCCGGACGGTGACTGGGACGCGGGCCTCCTCACCACCGAGGGCAGCGCGGACGGGTTCATGGTCCGTACGGGGGACGTGCTGGAGACGCGGGTCAAGCTGCCGACGGTGACCGGGGCCTGGCCGGCCGTCTGGACATGGCGGGACGGGGGTCAGGAGATCGACGTCTTCGAGTACCACCCCGACAACCCGGACCTGCTGGAACTGTCCAACCACGTACGCAACACCCACCGTTACTACCGGAACCCCGCCATTCGACCGGGTGCCTGGGTCGACCTCAAGGTCGAGTTCGGCGCCCAGCGGGTCGTGTGGTGGGTGAACGGGATCCAGGTCTTCGACGACCGGCGTGGAGTGGGCAGGTCCTGGCACGCCTATCTCATCGTCAACCTGTCCGTATGCGCCGGGCGCTACCACCCGCCGCCGCCTCCCGAAGCCTCCGAGATGGACTTCGAGGTGGCCCGGCTGACAGTCCGCAGGGCCCGGGTCGGCAGGCCTTTCCCCGCGGCGGAGGAGTACGGCGCCGACCTCCTCGACTGAGACGGGAACCGGGCGGCCGTCGGCGGGAGCCCGGAAGCCGCACGCCGGCCACCGAGATCCGCAGGCCGGGCACGGGAGTCCTCGGCGGGTGCATCCGCCGGGGCCCTTGGCACGGAAGCACGGCATCAGAAGCGACGTCGCGCCGGTGCGCGTCGCACCGACAGGTGCCGAGGGCCATGCCGAATCCGGAGCCGGGGCGGAACGCCCCCGAGACCGCCTACATCAGTCACGTCGGCAACTGCCGCACGTGCCGACGGGAGTCGGGACGCTGTCCACAAGCGGCACGCCTCTGGCGCTTCTACCAGGAGTGGCGCGACGGCTACCGCGCGCGGCCCGAGGACACGGACTGAGAGCACGGCTTGATCGGCTCCGGATGAAGGGTGGTGGGCGGTCGGCGATCAGTGGCCGCCGGCCTCTGGCCGGTGAGACGATCCTCCTCACGGCTCGGTGCGAGGCGTGCGGGAGCGCCGAGAGGTGGAGAGGTGTCATGCGAGGCTCTGCGCGGATGTCCGCCGATGACGTGTCCCGGTCCGGGGCGAGCGGCGCCCCCGTGGCGCTGCGGCCGTGTCACGCCGTCCGTCCGGACACGGGTCCCGCGCGTGCGGCCGTACTGATCCTTCACGGTGGAACCGCCGACAGCAAGGACCCGTTGCGGCCGTGGAACGTGGCACGCGCCCGGATGCGGCCGTTCGTGCGCTCCGTGACGCGGGCCCTGCCGGACGGGAACGCCTTCGTCGGGCAGGTGCGGTACCGCTACCGGGGGTGGAACGGCGTGGACGCCGACCCCGTCGCCGACGTTCTGCGGGCACTGGACGAACTCGCCGCTCTGGTGGGGGAGGTGCCGGTCGTGCTCGTGGGCCATTCGATGGGCGGGCGCGCGGCCCTGCGGGCCGCGGCCGCGCCCCAGGTCCGGGCCGTGGTGGCGCTGGCGCCCTGGTGCCCGGAGGGTGAGCCGGTGGCCCACCTCCGGGGCAAACGCGTGATCGTGCTGCACGGCGACCGGGACCGGGTCACCGACCCCGCGGAGTCGTTCGCCCTCGTCCGCCGGGCCGCGGAGGCGGGATCCTCCGCGAGCGCCGTGCGGGTCGAGGGCGGTGACCACGCGATGCTCCGGCGCGCGGGTACCTGGCACAGGGCCACGGGTGCGACGGTCGCCGATCTGGTGACCCGGATCGGCGCCGGGCTCGAACCGCTCCCCGTCGAACGGCCGGGCGGCGAACCCGGCGTCCTCTAGCGACCAGTCACCAGTCACCGGTTGGCGTTCGACGGTCGTCGGCCGCCGGATGCGTCCGGCCCGTCTTCGGCCTCCGGTCGCGTCCGGCCGGCCGTCAGGGGCCGCGTGTGTCGAGCAGGTCGTCCGGATCCGGGGTGGGGGAGAAGGGGCGTCGGGCGCCGGACGACGGCCGTGCGATGGACGCGGGAAGCGGGGCGCCCGTCGACGGATCCCAGCTGAGGATCCACTCGAAGTCGCGTTGCAGCCGACGGGCCTCGCTTCGCACGAGCGTCGGTATGTCGCCGCGTTCGGAGATCAGTTGGGCATAGATCGGCGCATCGTGCACGTGGGGATCCTCGACTCGCTCTCGTGGTCTGACGTGCCTCGACGGTACGGCTGGCACGTGGCCGCAGTGGTCATCCGGCCAGCTCGGCCAGAACTGGTCAAGGTGTGACCAATGGGTGCCGTCGATGTCGAACGACATGCCAGGGAACGTCAGTTCTGTGCACGCTTTCGACACATCCGGGGCGGCTGGGCGGGTGGCCGGCGGACCTGGACGGGCCGGCCCCGTGCGGGTCGGCCGGCAATCGGGGTGGAGCGGGGCGGTCCGGCCGAGCGGGGGTCCGGGGCGGGGCCGGGACGGGCCATAGGCCCCCGAGTGCTCAATCTCCTTGCTCAGCGGCCTTTTCGAGCACGGCCCGTGTCCTCACCGTCGCGCTGCGAGGTGATGCGATGAAGGTCACGAAAACGTATCGGACATCTGGGGCGTGGATCTTCACATCGGGTGCACAACATGGCTAAGTTGGCGACCGGGCCGCCCGACTCCCTCCGGCGAAGCTCGCCGGGCGGCGCGGCCTCCGCCGAATCCTGCCTGTCCTCGTGGCAGCTGGAGCCGGGGACCCACCGAACTTGGGGTGAATCGGCCAACTGTCTTACGGGGCAGGGGTCGTAGGGCATACCTTCCGGAATCGTCCGCCCGAACCCGACAGCTAACCCGGTAGGCGGACGACGGAAGGAGCACCACTCCATGGCGCCGGAACGCACCCCGCCCAGCGGCGAAGAAGTCGCCCGACGGCTCTCGTCCCTCTATGACCAGGCGGAACTCGCCACCGGTAGATTCAACGGGACCCGCGCCTCGGCGAACTCCACCCGCAGGCCGGGCCGACGGGGCGCCGGTCAGGGGGGCGGGGGTTCCGATCCCGCCCAGGAAGACCTGATGCGGCAGCTGTACGACGGGGCGCGCTCCCGGTACGGTCCCTCGGCTCCGGCCACCCTTCCGGCCGACAGGCGGCCGGAGCGCGGCGGCGAGAGCGCCCGCCCGAGGGAGGGTGCGAAAGGCCCCAAGGGGTCCGCGGAGGAGCTTCCGACGGTGTATCAGCTGGAGCAGATCATCCGGCCTGTCGCCGAGCTGACGGCGGCACCGATGCTCGAGCTGACCGCCGGTCCGGCCTCGGAGCCGGCCGCGCGCCCCGTCCTGGAGCTGACCGCGGGTCCGGCGGCCGGGACGACGGCCGGTCGCGCCCCGGCGCCGGGAGCGGACGCGGCGGGCCGTGCGGCGCTTCCCGCGGGGTCCGCTCCGGAGGCCGTATCGCAGAAGCCGTCGCTGCACGTCAAGAAGCAGACCGCCCGGCGCAAGCTCGCCGCCGCGCAGGAGCTGATGGCACGGCACGCGGCACGGCAGAGCCTGCCCGTCGCGCAGGCCCCGGCGATCGAGTACCGGCCGGTGGAGGAACCCCGGCTCCCGTCCTTCCCGGCGGTCGGTCAGACGGGTTCGTTCCCGGCGGTCGGCCAGAGCGGTTCGTTCCCGGCGGTCGGTCAGACGGGTTCGTTCCCGG
>NZ_JBIAQM010000032.1:0-67008 GCF_042888945.1 Streptomyces sp. NPDC002698 | reverse complement strand
GGCGGTCGGTCAGAGCGGTTCGTTCCCGTCGGTCGGTCAGACGGGTTCGTTCCCGGCGGTCGGTCAGAGCGGTTCGTTCCCGTCGGTCGGTCAGACGGGTTCGTTCCCGGCGGTCGGTCAGAGCGGTTCGTTCCCGTCGGTCGGTCAGACCGGTTCGTTCCCGGTGGTCGGCCAGATCGGCACGTTCCCCTCGGTCGGTCAGGCGCCCGTGTTCCAGCCGGCGCCCCAGCCCGTCCCGTACGAGCCCACGGCCCAGCCCGCGGCACCCCAGCCGACGCCCATGCCCATGCCCACGGTCCTCGACACGGGCTCCATGCCCCGGGCGTACGAGGCGGCGCCCCCGACCGGTGAGTACGAGTCGGTCCTCCTGCCCCTCGGGTACGAGCCGCCGCCCCCGCCCTCCGAGTACACGTCGGTGCTCCTGCCCCTCGCGTACGAGACGGCGACCCGTCCCAGCTCGTACCAGCAGGCTCCGATGCCCCCGGTGAGTGAGCCGGTGCCTCAGCCTCCGGTGTACGAGCCGGCGCCGAATCCCGCCGCGTATCAGCCGGCCCCCGTGCCTCCGGCGAACCAGCCGGCGCCCCCGCCTGCCGACGACGCCTGGCGGCAGTCGCTGCGGACGACCGGCAAGCAGCAGGCGTGGTCCGCCGCTCCCGGAGCCGTCGACACGAACCCCGGGTTCAGCATCGACAGTCTCGTCGCGCCCGCCGCCCCGCCGGTCGTCGGACCCGACAGCAGGGCCGCGGAGGCGGTCGCCTTCGCCCGCGCTCAGGTCGGCAGACCCTGTGTGTGGGGAGCGTCCGGACCCGGTTCGTACGACCCCTCCGGGCTCACGCAGGCGTCCTGGAAGAGCGCCGGGGTCATGCTCCCCCGTGCGACGCAGGACCAGGCACAGGTCGGCCCGGCGGTCGCCCTCGGCGCCATGCAGCCGGGTGACCTGGTCTTCTTCCACGCCAACGTGAGTCACGTCGGCCTCTACGTGGGTGACGGCATGATGGTCCACGCCCCGAGTCCCGGAGCGAGGATCACCGAGGAGTCGGTCGAATACGCCGGCCAGGCGGCCATCCACAGCGTCGTACGTCCGGTCTGAGCTCCGGCCCGGCTCAGGGGCGTACCGCCGTCCGGGGCGTACCGGCCGCTCGTGGAGTGCCGTCGTCCGCGAGGCGGGCGCGGTGGCGCGCCGTCAGAACTCGCTGTCGATCCCCGTGACGGCGGCAGGTCCCAGCGGGGCGTCGTCGGGGGACAGGCCGCTGTCCAGGAGCGCGCCGGAGACGAGCCGCACGGCCTCGGCCTCGGCGCTTCTCCGGTCCGCCGCCTCGACCTCGAGCCGGACGGAGAACCTGTGGTCCTCGTCGACGGTCAGCAGGCTCAGTTCCTCGCTCTCGCCCAGGTCCGTGTTCTGCGGGTCCTGGGGGCGAAGCCTGCGCTCCACGTCGGCACGGGAGGCGTCCGACAGGCCGTGGACGAACGTCCCGGGAACGGTGATGACGTAGGTGGTCACAGGAGCTCCTAGTGCGGTCGGCGCGTGGGCCTGAAGTGCGGTCGGTTGTGTGATCGCCCGTATACCCCGCATTGTGCCGGGCACCCGGATCTTCTTCGCGTCGGGCGGTGCGGTGAGCGTGTCCGGCGGCGCCTGCCGCCCGGTGATCGTGTGGCGGTACGGTCGCCCCATGGCTGACGCTCGGTTGACCACCGCCTCGTACCTCGTCCTCGGCATCATCGACAAGCTGGGCGAGGCCAGCGCGTACGACGTGAAAGGGGAGGCGGCGCGGACGGTCGCGCCCTTCTGGTCGGTGCCGCACGCGCAGGTGTACGCGCAGTGCGACCGTCTCCTCGACGCCGGGATGCTGTCCCAGGTGCGGCAGGAGAGCGGCCGCAACCGCAGGGTGCTGACGCTGACGGACCAGGGCAGGGCTGCCCTGCGGGGCTGGCTCGACGACCCCGCGTTCGTCCCGGTGGAGGCTCGTGAGCGCGGCATCCTCAAGCTGTGGTTCGGTGGCGAGCCCGCCGTGCTCGGTCCCGTACAGCTCGGTGAGCACAGCCGGACCCTGGGCGAGTACGAGGAACTCGCCGAGACCGTCGGGGAATTGCTGACGCGCGGGCAGCGGGACGCGCTGGAGTTCGGAATCCGGTACGAGCGGATGATGATCGACTTCTGGCGATGGGTGCAGCGCCGGGACGAGGACACGACAGACCGTTGACCCCGGCGGTGGACGGCCCTACCGTCTCGATAGTCCAAACGAGACTATCGATGGCCGGGTCGCGGCCACGAGCAGGGAGTCGTCGTGCGTCGTCCCGCGGGCACCACCTGGCGCCGCCTCGCCGTCATCGCCGTGTCCGCCGTGTGCGTGGGCTACGCGCCGATCGCGATGACCGAGCTGTGGCCGTACGCGCACCCCGGCGCGCCGGCGTTCGGTGAGTGGATCCTGGCCCACGTGGTCTCGCCGCGTTACGTGGCCGACGCGCTGGCCACCCGGATCGGGCCGTACCGCCACAGCCTCGTGCCGATGATCGTGCACTCGGTGCTCGGTGGTGTGCTGATGCTGCTGGGCCCCGCGCAGGTGCTCACCGCCGTACGGCGGCGCACGCGGCTGCACCGGGGTCTCGGGGTGGTCTTCGCGGTGACCGTGTACGCCTCGATGGCGGGCGCCGGGATGTACCTGGCGCGCACGGCTCCCGAGGACGCCTTCAGCGGCGCCGCCTTCTGGATCGTGCTCGCGACCATCCTGGTGGGCACCGTGATGAGCGTGACGTTCGGAGTGCTCGCCGCCGTCGGGGGGTTCCCCGACCTGCACCAGCGCTGGATGCTGCTGTGCTACGGCTTCCTGCTGACCGCCCCGCTGCTCCGCTTCGAGTGGGGTGGCCTGCCGCTGATCCTGCCGGGACTGTCCATGGCCGAGATCAACCGGCTGGCCACCATGCACCTGGGCTCCGTCGTCGCTTTCGGCGCCCTGATCGCCTCGCGTTCCCTCGACCGGCGCGCGAAGGTCGCGGGGGTGTCCGGGTCGTGGGCCCCCGTGCCCGTCCTGGCCCTCGCGCACCTGGCCGGAGCGGCCGCGCTGACCTGGATCGCGCGCGCCTCGCTGGACCACGGGACGCGGGGGAGGCGGCTCCTGCTCGCCTATCTCCTGCCGTACGCCGTCACGTACGCGGTGATGGCCCTGCGCGCGAGGCACGCCGGCCGGGAGGGCCGCACCTGGGCCCGCGAGGAGTGGCGTCTGCACTGGGTGGCCCTGTGTCTGGCGCCGGTGCTGTCGGCCGGGGCCGCTCCGCTCTTCGAACGGTCACTGGGGCTCGACGGGCTCACGGCGCTGGCCGCGGGGGCGGCGATCGGCTGCGGCGCCATGGCGTTCACGGCGACCCTGATCGTCAGCGTGCGCGTCATGTACGCACGGGAGGTCCTCAAGAGGGCCGTGCCCGCCCCCGGTTCGGCCACCCGCCTCTCGGCACCGGTCCCGTAGCCCCTCCTCGCTCCCCGGCCCGTTCACTCCGTCGCGCCCTACGTCCGGAACGGAATCCCCATGCCGAACGCATCCGACCCGCCCAGGACCGACGACGTCCCCGGGCTGCCGAGGCCCCTCGCGGCGGGCGGGCGGCCGCTGACCGCCGGAGTGGCGATGCTGGCCACCGCGGTCGCCGTGGTCGGCGTCCTCGTCGGCGGCCTGCTGGCGGCCGTGGCCCTCACCGGACACGTCTTCGGCGCGTGGCGCTCCCCCGAGTCGCTCACTCCAGGGCTGATCGGCGCGGCCATGCTCGGCACCGCGCCCGGACTCTTCGCGGTGAGCCGGGCCCGCGCCTGGCACGAGGTCCGCTCGCTCGTCCACCCGCTGGCCGTCGTCCTGGTCGGGCTGTTCACCGTGAGCCTGCTCAACGCGGGGCAGCTGTACATCGCCCGGGGCGGCTCCATCGTCCCCGTGCTGTTCAGCCTCGGCTGGCTCTTCGTGCTCGGCGCCCTGTGCGTGTGCGCCCTGATCGGGCTGGTCCTGCAGTACCTCACCCCCGGCCGGCCGCTCGGCCCGCGCGGTGCGCCGCTGCCCGGCTGGTCGAAACCGGCGCTGGCCGTGCTCGGTTCGGCGTGGCTCGGTATCGGCACGGGTCTGCTCGTCCGGCCCGGTTTCTGGGCCGACTTCGTGCCGTGGAGCGTCGACCGCCCCGACGCGCAGGCGCTCGGGGTCTGGGCACTGGCCCTCGGTGTCGGCGTCCTCGGCGCGCTCGCCGAGGACGACCTCGGCCGCACCGGCCCGGCGCTGATCGCCCTGCCCGGGACCGCCGGCGCCGTGACCGTCGTGCTGGCCTGCCGCGCCGCCGCCGTCGACTGGTCCTCGGGTCCTGCCCTCTGCCTCGTGCCCATGGTGGCCGGGCTCCTGCTGGCCGGCCTCAGCGGCCGCGTCCTGCTGGCGCGATCCTCGGCGGTGCCACCCCGGCAGAACCCCGCCACCGAGGGCTGACGAAGCCGACCGCACCCGGAATCAGCACAATTGACACTCCGCCATCGGGATGTCTGAATCGCCTTCGCTCCCGGGGGCCCGACCCGGATTTTCGCTGCCGACTCCCGGCAACGGTGTCCATGCCGTCTGTTCCGGACCGGGGCAGAGCCGCGGTCCGTGTCCGGAGGGCAGGAGACGAGGCGTCGAACGACGAGGAACGGTGCCGGGGTGGTCCAGGTGTGTTCCAGGTGTGCGCGGGTGGCGTCGTCCGGCGGCCGCCGCCGCCGGACGGTCGTCGGGGCCCCGGAGCCGTCCCCCACCGGTCGGGTCGGGCTCACAGCGGGAGGATCACCAGCGCCGTGTCGTCGGTGGCGCCACCGGGCGGGAGCAGCTCCGACAGTAGCGCGTCGGCGAGGGCCTCGGGCTCGGCCTCCCGGTGGTGGGTCAGCACGACGGCGAGTCGTCCGAGGCCCACGTCGATGTCCTCGGTGCGGCGCTCGATCAGACCGTCGGTGTACAGGACCAGGGTGTCGCCCGCGACGAAGTCCGTCGCGGCCTCGGGGCGGTCCACGTGCTCAGGCCGGGCTCCCAGCGGCGGGTCGGTCGCCCCGTCCAGGAACTCCACTCTCCCGTCGCCGCGCAGGAGAGCCGGCGGCGGGTGTCCCGCGCTGCTGTACGTGATGGTGTGGCTCTCCCAGTCGATCCAGGCCGTCACCGCCGTGGTCGACTCGGCACCCTCGACGGAACGCGCGTACAGCCCGAGCACCTCGAGTGCGCGCGCGGGACCGGCGGAGGCCCGGGACGCGGCACTGAGGGCACTGCGCAACTGGCCCATGACACAGGCGGCGGACAGCCCGTGGCCCACGACATCGCCCACCGCGACCGCCATCCGGTCGCCGTCCAGCGCCACCAGGTCGTACCAGTCCCCGCACACGTTCAGCCAACTCGTGGCCGGCTGGTAGCGCACGGCGGCATGGTGCGTCACCACCTGGTTCGGTGAGGGCAGCAGCGCGTCCTGGAGCGCGACGGCGACCTCCCGTTCGCGGGCGTGGGCACGGCGCAGGCGCTCGTTCACCTCCTGCAGCTCCCGGGCCCGCGTGTACAACTCGGCCTCCAGCACCGGGGTCCGGTCACCCGGTGCGTGGCCGCCGCGGGCGCGGATGAGTTCGGTGACCTCCTCCACCCGGTGCACCACCAGCGCCACCGTGCCGTCCGCATGGAGCACCGGGGCGTTGACCGGGCTCCAGTACCGCTCCTCCCAGACACCGGGCCGGTCCAGTGACTCCACGTCGTACCGCTGGAGGGCCATGGTGTCGCGCTCCCCGGACTCCACCACCCGGCGCAGGGACGCCTCCAGGTTCCGCATCCCGGTGGAGGCGGGGTCGCCCGGCCGGTCGGGAAAGACGTCGAAGAGGTACCGGCCGACCACTTGCTCCCGCGAGCGCCCGGAGTTGCTCAGGTAGTCGTCGTTGGCGTCCACGAAGACCATCTCCGGGGTGAGCAGGGCGACCATGCCGGGCAGGGCGTGGAAGACACCGCCGAAGTCGATCTCCGCTCCCGTCACTGGTTCACCGCCTCACGCCGCTGCCCTGGCCGTGCCCACGGTGGAAGCGGCGGAGCGCCCTGCCCTGTGCCACCGGCCCGGGTCATGACCGGGGGCCCCACGTCCAGGGCGTACCCGTGGCGCAGTGCTCCCATCAGGCCATCGGTCCGCGCCCGGCGCAACCGCAGGGGTGCGCGGGCCGGGCTCGCCGCCGCCCGGTCCGCCCGGGGTGAGCGGGTCCTCCGGCGTTCGCCGAAGCGCCCTGGGGCAGTTGCTCCATACGGGGTCACTGTGAATTCGGGAGACGGCTGAACACAACGCGACCCGCGTGCGTATAGGGGCGGGGGATTTCCATGCCGAGCCGACCACGACGCGTAGGAGCACCACCTTGGGACGCAACACGCGCAGACGCCCAACGGGCGCACGCCGCGCGACCTCTGCAGCTTTCGCACTGATACTGGGCGGAGGCGGACTCGTAGGAGTCAACGTCTACGCATCGGCGAGCGAGACCGGCGCGACGGACGCGAACGTCCTGTCCGCCGGGTCCGCCACCATCGACTGCCCTGACGTCGGCGAACAGTTGAAGACGGTTCCGGACGCCGCGAAAGAGGGCGTCGACAAGGAACTCGCAGACCTGGACCAGCAGATCGCCGAGGCGTACCGGCAACTCCAGGCAAAAGCAGACCAGATGCAGCAGAACGGCGACAGCGGCGCCGACGAGATCATGAATCCGCTGAAGGAGAAGCGGTCCGAGTCGATCGGCCGCATCGTGGCCGCGATCGATGCCGCGGGCGACCCGCCGAGCGGGCTCGACGGTTTCGCGGCCTGCACACTGCGTCCCTCCGGCAACCAGCCCGGCACCGGGGCGGACACCGGTCAGAGCGCCGCGCCGCAGGACCAGAACGGCGCGTCACCGAGCGCCGGCGCGTCCCAGGACCAGGGCGGGCAGCAGGGAGGCGCCGCACCGGCCGGCAACGGCCCCGTGGCCGCCGACTACGCGGACATCAAGTCCGTCCAGCCCAACGTGGCGAACCCGCAGCCCCAGGCCGACGCCTCCCAGGGCGAGTTCGTCTCCAGCTGTGGAGTGAACGCCAACGGCCTGTTCAACTCGGACAACGTGATCGTGGCTCCCGGTGTCACCAACGGCGCCCACCACTTCCACGACTACATCGGCAACCAGTCCAACACCGCGTTCGCCAGTGACGACGACCTGGCCAAGGCCGACACCTCCTGCCAGGACAAGGGCGACAAGTCCTCGTACTTCTGGCCCGTCGTACGCCTCCAGAACGGAAAGCAGGAACGCGACGCGGGAGCCCCCGGAGGCGGGACCGAAGGCAACGCCGGTCAGATCGTCACGCCCGAGCAGGTCACGCTGACCTTCGTCGGCAACCCGCGCAGCAAGGTCACGGAGATGCCGCGGCTGCTGCGCATCATCACCGGTGACGCCAAGGCCTTCGTCAACGGCCCCGCGAACGCCAACGCCTCCTGGAGCTGCACCGGTTTCGAGGACCGGCAGCTGAAGGACAAGTACCCGCTCTGCCCGCAGGGCAGTGACGTGGTGCGCACCTTCAAGTTCCAGAGCTGCTGGGACGGCGCGAACATCGACAGCGCCAACCACCGTACCCACGTGGCCTTCGCGGACGCCCAGGGCAACTGCCCCGGCAATTTCAAGGCCATTCCGCAGTTGGTGCAGCGCATCGTCTACGACATCGACGCGCCGAGCCTCCAGGACGGCGGCCGTACGTCGCCGCTGTTCGCGGTGGACTCCTTCCCGGAGAACCTCCACAAGCCGGTCACGGACCACGGCGACTTCATCAACGTCTTCGACGAAGGCACCATGAAGAACGTGGTCGACTGCATCAACAACGGCAAGAAGTGCGGCGCGGGCGCCGGTGACGGGGGCGGGCAGCAGGAGGATCCGCCGGCCACCGACGAGCCGTCGCAGAGCGCCGAGCCGAACCCCTCCGAAGCGGCCCCGAACCCGTCGGAGGCGGACCCGAACCCCTCCGAGGAGCCCGCCGAGAACCCCTCCGAGGAGCCGGCGGAGAACCCCTCCGAGGAGGAGCCTGCGCAGAACCCCTCCGAGGAGCCTGCGCCCACCGCGGACGACCCGTCCGACGGCAAGGACGAGCCGGGTTCCGGTGACAACGGAGGCGGTCAGACCGAAGAGCCCACGGAGGAGGCTCCGGCCACCGAGCCGGCCGGGGACGACGCGCCTCCCGCCACGGTGGAGCCCAAGTCCGATGTGACGACCCCGGGCGACGACCAGGGCGCCGAGGTGGGGACACCCGCGCAGACGGAACCCCCGGCCGTGTCCTACCCGCCGGCCACGTCGGGGATCGAGCCGCAGGCGGTCGGTACCGGCGGGCTCGCCGAGACCGGGGCGAACCTGTGGCCGGGCGTGATCGGCGGGCTCTTCGTCCTCTCCGGCATCTTCGTGCTCTACCGGATCCGGCGCACCTACGGGTGACACCGGCCGCCCGGTACGGGCGACTCCCGACGGATGAGTCCCGACGGATGACTCCTGGCGGGTGCGACTCGCCGGACGAGTCCTGACGGACGAATTCCGGACAACGAGTTTGAGGGGGCTCGTGGCCTGTGCGGACAGGGCACGAGCCCCCTCGGCCGTGTTCCGGGCGGTCGTCTCGACCGGCGGGGTGAGCCGATTCGCAGCATGCTGGTGGGAGACGCGATCATGTCGTCCACATTGGGGAAGGCGAAGCTCCATGGACGCATCAGAGCAGGCACCGGATGACCGGCCCCTCGACCTGTACCTCGAAATGCTCCGCCTGCGTATGGCTCCGGCGGACTACGCGCTCTTGCTGCGCATGGTCGAGCCCGTACTCGAAGCGATCAGGGAGGAGAGGGTGGGAGCGATCGAACTGTGTCTCGACGGCGCGGAACCCGAGAGCGTCCCGCAGGAGGTCCGTGACGAGGCGTCCCTCGTGGTCGCCGTTGCCGTCACGGGACGCCTGGACAACCGGATCGTCGAGCTGGAGACCGAGGAGATCGGTGTCGTCCGGGTCGTCACGGATTCGGGTACGGCCGATGATCCCGAGCGGTGCAAAGAGATCGCCGACTTCATCGGAGAGCGGCACCGTCAGGACGAGGAACTGCGGGGCATCGCCGAAGTGAGCGGTCTGCCCACCGACGTGTGACGGCCCGCGCGGTCCGCCGGCGGGCGATCATGGTCCTGGGTCCGGGAAACATGGCGTAGAGTTGATTTCACCGACGCGGGGTGGAGCAGCTCGGTAGCTCGCTGGGCTCATAACCCAGAGGTCGCAGGTTCAAATCCTGTCCCCGCTACTCGAAGTCAGAGGGGCCGACATCACGATGTCGGCCCCTCTGCCGTGTCGTGTCTCCCCGGCCGCCAGGACCCGTGGGTCGTCGGAACATACGAGTGCCGCTCATTCGCCACGGGCGGAGCGCCCGGTGCCGACACAATCGCCTCATGACGAAGATCGAAACAGTCGCGGAGCGCGTCGTGGCCGCCGCCCGCGCCCGCGCCGACAAAGGACTGGTGCTGATCGCGGTCGACGGCATGGGCGGGTCGGGCAAGTCGACCCTGGCCTCCGCCGTCGCCCGGCTCGATGACGCCGTGGTCGTGCGCGGAGACGACTTCTACCGTCCGATGGACGCCGGCGAACGCGCCGACCTGACCCCCGCCCAGGGCTACGACCGCTATTTCGACTGGCAGCGGCTGCGTGACGAGGTCCTCACCCCGCTCGCCACCGGCCACGACGCGGCCTACCGGCGCTACGACTGGCCGACCGGATCCCTCGCGACGGACGAGGCGTGTGCCGTCGCCTGCGACGGCATCGTCCTCGTCGAGGGTGTCTACACCGCCCGGCCCGAACTCGCCGACCACTACGACCTGGTCGTCTACGTCGACACCCCGCCCGAGGAGTCCATGCGCCGGCTCCGGGCCCGCGGCGACGACCACGGCCCCATCGACTGGGAGGCCCGCTGGCGCCTGGCCGAGGAGCACTACCTGAACACGACCCGTCCCCGGGAGAGGGCGCATCTCGTGGTTCCCGGCCACTGACGTCAGTGCCCTGACACGACAGCGCCCTGACGTGACAACGCGCTGACAGGGCACAACGAAACACCGCCTCCGGTCGAATGACCGGAGGCGGTGAATGTGGAGCGCCGGGCAGGCCTTGCACCTGCATTTCCCCGCAGGAAGCGGGGCGTCTTTCCTTGGACCACCAACGCCGGGCTCGTCACCGAGTGTCCGGTGCGGGCTCAAGATCGAGCATATCAGCAGTTCAGCGGGTCATACCGCGTTCAGGCCGTACGAGGCGAAGACGGAGCGGGCTTCGGCGATCTGGGCGGCGCTCGGGACGGGGGTGGCGGCGAGGGTGAAGTCCATGCCCAGTCCCGCCCACTTGTCGGAGCCGAGCTTGTGGAAGGGCAGGATGTCGACACGGGTGACGTTGCCCAGGGACGCCGTGAAGGCGGCGACTCCCGCCACGTTCTCCGGGGGATCGGTCAGACCCGGGACCAGGACGAAGCGGACCCAGACCTCCTTGCCGAGTGCGGCCAGGCGACGGGCGAAGACCAGGGTCGGCTCCAGCTGACGGCTGGTGAGGCGCATGTAGAGCTCGCGGTCCCAGGACTTGATGTCCAGGAGCACCAGGTCGACGCTGTCCAGAAAGGCGTCGGTGGCGCGGGCGTCGAGGAAGCCGGAGGTGTCCAGGGCGGTGTGCAGGCCCAGGTCGTCGTGGCAGCGGCGCAGGATCTCGCCGACGAAGTCCGGCTGGAGCATCGGTTCGCCTCCGCTGACGGTGAAGCCGCCGCCCGCGGCGCGGATGAACTGCACGTACCTGGCCGCCTCCGCGACGACCTCGTCGGTCGTGGCCCGCTTGCCGTTGCTCATCCGCAGGGTGTCGGGATTGTGGCAGTACAGACAGGCCAGCGGGCAGCCGGCGACGAAGACGACGAAACGGGTGCCGGGACCGTCGACACCGGTGGACAGGTCCCAGGAGTGCACCGCTCCGGTGACCGGACCGGTGCCGCGCCGGGGGACGGCCTCCTCGACCGGCCTGTCGGGGCCGCCGGAGAGGATGGGCGGGAGAGCGTTTCCCGGCTGGATCAGGGACATGACGGGGCCTCCTGACGTCGTGACGGTTCCGGGGGAGCGCGGCGGGCGGTCCGCGCTCCCCCGGGAGGCGGACGGCTACAGCGACCCGTGGAAGGTGCGGCCCAGCACGTCGAGCTGCTGCTCGCGCGTCAGCCGTACGAAGTTGACCGCGTAACCACTGACCCGGACGGTGAGCTGCGGGTACTTCTCCGGATGCTCCATCGCGTCCATCAGCGTGTTCCGGTTGAGCACGTTGACGTTCATGTGGAAGCCCTGGGAGGTGACGAAGCCGTCCAGGACTCCCGCCAGATTGCGGATCCGGTCCTCGGGGGTGCGGCCCAGCGCGTCCGGGGTGATCGTGTTCGTGAGCGAGACCCCGTCCTCCGCCTGCTCGTACGGCAGCTTGGCCACCGACAGCGCGCTGGCGACGTAACCGTGGGTGTCACGGCCGTTCATCGGGTTGGCGCCCGGCGAGAACGGCTCGCCCGCGCGGCGGCCGTCGGGGGTGTTGCCGGTCTTCTTCCCGTACACCACGTTCGAGGTGATGGTGAGCACCGACTGCGTGTGCTCGGCGCCCCGGTAGGTGGGGTGCTTGCGCACCTTGCGCATGAACTCCTCGACCAGCCACACCGCGATCGAGTCGGCCCGCTCGTCGTTGTTGCCGTACGCCGGGTACTCGCCCTCGATGCGGAAGTCCACGGCCAGCCCCGTCTCGTCCCGCACCGGAGCGACCCGGGCGTGCTTGATCGCCGACAGGGAGTCCGCGGCGACCGAGAGCCCGGCGATGCCGCATGCCATGGTGCGCCGGATGTCACGGTCGTGGAGCGCCATCTCCAGCCGCTCGTAGGCGTACCTGTCGTGCATGTAGTGGATGACGTTCAGGGCGTGGACGTACGTCTGGGCCAGCCACTCCATCTGCCGGTCGAGCCGGCCCAGCACCTCGTCGTAGTCCAGCGTCTCGCCGGTGACCGGCCCGGTGGCCGGACCGACCTGGGCGCCCGACAGCTCGTCGCGGCCGCCGTTGATGGCGTACAGCAGTGTCTTGGCGAGATTGACCCGGGCGCCGAAGAACTGCATCTGTTTGCCGACCTCCATCGCCGAGACACAGCAGGCGATGGCGGTGTCGTCCCCGAAGCGCGGGCGCATCAGTTCGTCGGACTCGTACTGGAGGCTGGAGGTGTCGATCGAGACCTGCGCGCAGAACTCCTTGAAGCCCTGCGGAAGCGCCGGCGACCAGAACACCGTCATGTTCGGCTCGGGCGCGGGCCCCAGGTTGTACAGGGTCTGCAGGTAGCGGAAGGAGGTCCGGGTGACCAGGGTGCGGCCGTCCGAGCCGATGCCGCCGATGGACTCCGTGACCCAGGTCGGGTCGCCGGAGAACAGCTCGTCGTACTCCGGGGTGCGCAGGAAACGCACGATCCGCAGCTTGATGATGAAGTCGTCGACGATCTCCTGCGCCGCGCTCTCGTCGAGGATCCCGGCGTCGATGTCCCGCTGGAGGTAGGCGTCGAGGAACGTCGAGGTGCGGCCGAGGGACATCGCCGCGCCGTTCTGCTCCTTGACCGCCGCGAGGTAGGCGAAGTACAGCCACTGCACGGCCTCGCGGCCGGTGCTCGCCGGGCCCGAGATGTCGGATCCGTAGGAGGCGGCCATCTCCTTCAGCTCGCCCAGCGCGCGGATCTGCTCGGAGATCTCCTCGCGTTCGCGGATCACCTCCTCCATGCGTGAGGCGTCGCGGGGCATGGCGTCCAGACCGGACTTCTCCTCCCGCTTGGCCTCGATCAGACGGTCCACGCCGTACAGCGGGACCCGCCGGTAGTCGCCGATGATGCGGCCCCGGCCGTAGGCGTCGGGCAGGCCCGTGACGATGCCCGCCTTCCGGGCCGCCCGGATGTCCGGGGTGTACGCGTCGAACACCCCGGCGTTGTGGGTCTTGCGGTACTGGGTGAAGACCTTCTCCAGCTCGGGCGAGACCGGGTAGCCGTAGGTCTCCAGCGCCCCGGCCACCATCCGCCAGCCGCCGAAGGGCATGATCGCCCGCTTCAGGGGGGCGTCGGTCTGGAGACCGACGATCAGCTCCGTGTCCTGGTCGATGAAGCCCGGCGGGTGGGCGGTGATGGTGGACGGGACGTCGTACGACACGTCCAGCACGCCCTTGGCGCGCTCCTCCGGGAACAGATCGGTGATCTTCTTCCACACGGCCGTGGTGCGCTCGGTGGGACCGGCCAGGAAGGAGTTGTCACCTTCGTACGGGGTGTAGTTCTGCTGGATGAAGTCCCGTACGTTGATCTCGTCGCGCCACAGACCTCCCCGGAAGCCGTCCCAGGCGCTCCGGACGGGCCGCTGCTGCTGCGTGGTCATCGGTGGACGACTCCTTCTCGGTCGATCGGGGCCTTGGCGTTCGTACGGGGGCTCACACCGGGTCGCCGTAGTAGGCGCGGCGCATCAGTTCCTGCATGTCGGCCAGCATCGGCAGCCTCGGGTTGGCGGGCGCGCACTGGTCCTCGTAGGCGTTCATCGCCTGCTCGGGCAGGGCGTCCAGGAACGCCGCCTCGTCGACCCCGGCGTCCTTGAACGACCGCGGGATGCCGACCTTCTCGCGCAGTTCCTCCAGCGCGTGGGCCAGGGACTCCACACCCTCCTCCGGCGTGTCGGCGGGCAGGTCCAGCATCCGGGCGATGTCCTGGTAGCGCTCGGGGGCGACGTAGCTGTGGTACTTCGGCCAGCTCGTGACCTTGGTGGGCGCCGATCCGTTGTAGCGGACCACGTGCGGCAGCAGCAGCGCGTTGGTGCGGCCGTGGGCGACGTGGAAGGTCGCGCCCAGGGTGTGCGCCATCGCGTGCACCACGCCGAGGAACGCGGACCCGAAGGCCATGCCGGCGATCGTGCCGGCGTTGTGCATCTTGCCCCGGGCGACCGGGTTGGCCGCGCCCTCGTTGACGGCCTTCTCCAGGTTGTCGAAGATCAGCCTGATGCCCTGCAGCGCCAGTCCGTCGGTGAAGTCGTTGGCGTACACCGAGACGTAGGTCTCCAGGCAGTGGGTCAGCGCGTCGAATCCCGAGTCGGCGGCGACGCTCCTGGGCAGGTCCAGGGTCAGCGCCGGGTCGCAGATCGCCACGCTCGGGGTCAGCGCGTAGTCGGCCAGCGGGTACTTCTGGCCGGTGGCGGTGTCGGTGATCACCGCGAAGGGGGTCACCTCACTGCCGGTGCCCGAGGTGGTCGGGATGCACACCAGCCTGGCCTTCTCCCCCAGGTCGGGGAAGGTGAAGGCACGCTTGCGGATGTCGAAGAACTTCTCCTTCAGGTCGGCGAACTCCAGCTCCGGATGCTCGTACATCAGCCACATCACCTTGGCGGCGTCCATCGGCGAGCCGCCGCCGAGCGCGATGATGGTGTCCGGCTCGAAGTGACGCATCATCTCGGCGCCCTTCTGCACGGTGTCCAGGCTCGGGTTGGGCTCGACGTTGTCGATCACCCGGATCTCGGGGATCTCGCTGCGGCGGCTCAGGACGTTGCGGATCCGCTCCAGGTGCCCGATCTCCACCATCGTCTTGTCGGTGACGATGACGAACTTGCGGGAGCCGCGCACATCGGCCAGGTACTTGATGGAATCGCGCTCGAAGTAGATCTTCGGCGGCACCTTGAACCACTGCATGTTGTTGTTCCGCCGCCCGATCCGCTTGATGTTGATCAGGTTGAGCGCGGTGACGTTCCCGGAGACCGAGTTGCTGCCGTACGAGCCGCAGCCCAGGGTCAGGGACGGCATGAACGCGTTGTAGACGTCACCGATTCCGCCCTGCGAGGTGGGCGCGTTCCAGATCACCCGGCAGGCCTTGACGGCATGCCCGTACTCCTCGGCGAACGCCGCGTCCTCGGTGTGGACGGCGGCCGAGTGGCCCAGACCGTTGAACTCCACCATCTCGGTGGCCAGCCGCACCCCGTCGGCCCGGCTGTCCACGGTCAGCACGGCCAGCACCGGGCAGAGCTTCTCCCGGGTCAGCGGCTCCTCTACACCGACCTCGGAGACCTCGACCAGGAGCACCGAGGTGTCCTTGGGCACCTCGAAGCCGGCTCCCTCGGCGATGGCGACCGCGCTCTGCCCGACGATGTCGGCGTTCAACTGGGCGCCCGCGCAGTCGCGTCCGCCCTGCTGCTCGGCGCCGACACCGAAGAGGTACGCCTCCAGCAGCGCCTTCTCCTGGTCGTTGACCGTGTACGCCTTGAGTTTGCGGAACTCCCCGATCGCCTCGTCACGGATCTCCTGGTCCAGGATCACGGCCTGCTCCGAGGCGCACACCATGCCGTAGTCGTAGGTCTTGGAGAGCACCACGTCGTTGACCGCACGCCGTATCTGGGCGCTCTTCTCGATGTAGGCGGGTACGTTCCCGGCTCCGACGCCCAGCGCCGGCTTGCCGCAGCTGTAGGCGGCCCGGACCATCGCGTTGCCGCCCGTCGCCAGGATCGACGCCACTCCGGGGTGGTTCATCAGGGCGCTGGTGGCCTCCTTGGAGGGCCGCTCGATCCACTGCACGCAGTGGGCGGGGGCACCCGCACGCACGGCCGCGTCCCGGACGATCCGGGCGGCCTCGGCGGAGCAGTTCTGCGCGGCCGGGTGGAAGCCGAAGATGATCGGATTGCGGGTCTTCAGCGCCATCAGGGCCTTGAAGATGGTGGTGGACGTGGGGTTGGTGACGGGCGTGACGCCCGCGATCACCCCGACGGGCTCGGCGATCTCTATGATCCCGTCGATGTCGTCGCGGCGGATCACGCCGACGGTCTTCACGCCCTTCATCGAGTGGGTGATGTTCTCGCAGGCGAAGATGTTCTTGACGGCCTTGTCCTCGAAGACGCCGCGCCTGGTCTCCTCGACCGCCATCATGGCGAGTCGGGTGTGCTCGGCGAGCGCGGCCAGACTGGCCTTCTTCACTATGTGATCGATCTGTTCCTGGGTGTAGTCGGCGTACTCGTCCAGTGCCTCCAGGCCGCGTGTGACCAGCTCGTCCACGTCCTGCTCGACCCCGGCGGAGCCGGATCGTGAGGCGGGAGCGGCTGCTGTTCCGGCCCCGGAGGTGTGCTGGCCGTCCTTCTTCTTGCGGCTGGTCATCGGATCACCCTTCGGTCGCGGTGTGCCGAAACAGCCGGGCTCCAACCGCTCCGGATTACTTCCAGCCTTGCACCGCGCGCCCGATCGTGCAGCCGGGCGGGCCGCCGCCTCCCGGCCGTGCGTCACCCGTGACGGACGGTGTCGGCGCCCGGATGCCGGAGCCTGCGGCGGGGAGCCGGAGGCACGGGAGCGGAGTCGGGGGCTCCCCGTCCAAGTCGGCCGTCGGCTCGGCCCGGTGGTGCTTGCGGCGACGGCGGGCGGCGCGGCAGGGTGCGGGGTGTGCCTACTCTGCTGATCGTGCATCACACGCCCTCGCCCAACTGCCAGGCCATGTTCGAAGCCGTGGTCTCCGGCGCGACGGCGCCCGGGATCGAGGGCGTCCGGGTGGTGAGGCGGGCGGCGCTGGAGGCGACCGCCTCGGATGTGCTGGCCGCCGACGGTTATCTGCTCGGCACCCCGGCCAACCTCGGCTACATGTCGGGCGCGCTGAAGCATTTCTTCGACCAGGTCTACTACCCGTGCCTGGACACGACGGCCGCGCGCCCCTTCGGCTATTACGTGCACGGCGGAAACGACGTCACGGGGGCGGTGCGCGGCATCGAGTCCGTGACGACGGGCCTCGGTTGGCGCCGTGCCGCCGAGGCGGTGAAGGTGACCGGCGAGCCGGGCAAGGCCGACATCGAGGCGTGCTGGGAGCTCGGCGCGACCCTCGCGGCCCAACTGATGGAATGATCCCGCCCGCTGAGGCCGGAGGTTTGAAGCCGGAGGCCTGAGGTCTGAGGCCTGAGCGATGATGCCTGTCCGGCAGCTCCCGTCTGCCGTGCGGTGACTGACGGGCCCCGAGGGGCCGGTACCGCTACCGGGTGCCGGAGTCGGCCGGGGCGAAGGTACGGGCGAGGTGGGCCGTCAGCTGCGCCGCCGTCGGCGGACAGAGGCGGGCTCCGATGTATCCGTCCGGGCGGACCACGAAGGCGGTCACTGCGTCGGAGACGCCGTAGAGACGGGCGAACTCGCCGAGCGTGTCGACGTACGCCGGAGAGCCCGAGGTGTTCGTGCTGCTCCCGGCGGGCCGGATCACACAGGTACCGACCCGCCCTCCGGAGAACTCACCCGCCACTTGCGCGAGTTGACCGATCTGCTCGCCGTCCCCGTACACCAGCAGAACGTGCCCGCGATCGCGCAGGAGGTCGTGGAGGCGCAGCGGGAAGGTGGCGATGTGCGCCGCGAGGCCGGTGCAGTCGGGTGCCCGGTCGCCCGGCTGGGGTCCGGGGCCCTCTTCGGCCGTGCCCACGAGCGGGCTGCCGCGGTAGCCGACGAGGAGCTGTGCCTCGCGCAGCATCACGGTCGCCGGGTCGGCCGGGTCGGCCTGGACGCCCCGGGTCGCGTGGCGGACCGTGCGCTCGACGACTTCCTCACCGACGGGCCGCCGCTCGGCGTCGTAACTCGCCGCCAGATCGTGGCGCGCGCCGCCCTCGATGGCGAGGACGAGTTTCCAGGCCAGGTTCCAGGCGTCCTGGATACCCGTGTTCATGCCCTGGGCACCGGTCGGGGGGTGGATGTGCGCCGCGTCGCCCGCGACGAAGACCCGGCCGTCGCCGTAGCGGTCGACGATCCGGTGACTGATGCGGAAGACAGAGGACCAGCGCAGACGGGAGGCGGTCGTGGGACGGGGGGACAACCGGTCCAGCACGGTCTGGATGTCGGAGAGCGCGGGCGCGTGTCCGCCCTCCAGGCCGTGGACGACGCCGTCGGCCGGCCCGTCGTTCCGCCCCGCCGTGGAGAGTGCGGGCGGGACCATCATGGACATCCGGTACCGGTTCCGGCCGGGCAACGGGATGCACACCAGCGCGTCGTCCACCTCGCCGTCGCCGTTCCGGTGCATGGCGCGGACGCCGTAGCCCCGCGGCAGGTCCCAGTCCACCTCCACATCACCGAGCATGTACTCCTCCGGGAACGCGCTGCCCTCGAAGGTGAGTCCCAGTTTCTTGCGCACGATGCTGTGCGCGCCGTCGCAGCCCACCAGATAGCGCGCCCTGACCTCTTCCTCGGCTCCGGACGCCGACCGCAGGGCGACCGTCACACCGTCGGCGTCCTGGCTGAACGCGACCAGTTCCGTGCCCCGCTCGATCCCGGTACCGAGCCGTGCGAGATACGTGTCGAGGATGCGCTCGGTCTCGTACTGCGGCAGGGCGGCGAAGCCGTACGGCACCTCGGGCGGCAGGACGAGGTCGATCCGGGCCTGTTCGGTGCCGTTGACGTAGGCGAGCTGCCCGTACATCGGTACCGCCGCCTCCAGGACCGTGCGGGTGAGCCCCATGTGGTCCCAGATCTCCAGCGTGCGCGGCTGGATGCCCACCGCCTTCGCGTACGGGAGCCGAGCCGGAAGCCGGTCGACGATACGGCAGCGGACCCCGCGCCTGCGCAGCTCCGCGGCCGCCGTGAGACCCACCGGGCCCGCACCCGCCACCACGACGTCGGTTCCGAAGGTGTGGGCCACGGGAGCCTCCCTGGGTGAGCCCCCTGCGTCGAGTCGATCTCCCACCATCGTGGCCACGCGGCGGTCGGCCTCGCCAGTCGGGCACGGGCACGGCACTGGCGCGAGAAGCGCGGTGTCGCCTCGGGCGCCGTGCCTTCAGAGTTGCGCGGGAGGCGGCGATCCGTCGGTGGGAAGCCGGTGGTGGCCGTCCGGGGTGCGGTGCGAGAGGCGGAGGTGGTGCGCGGGGGTGCGTTCGATGACGAGGAAGGCGGCGTCGTCGCCGGGCTGGTCACCGACGTGCCGGACGAGATCGTCGTGGATCTGTCGCAGCAGGACGTCGGGGTTGGAGGCGGTGAGGGTGGCCACCCGGTCGGCCAAGGGGTAGAAGGCGCCGTCCGGGGAGCGGGCCTCGATCACGCCGTCGGTGTACAGCAGCAGGAAGTCGCCGGCCTCGAAGGCGAAGGGATCGGAGTGGTGGCTGGTGGCGGGCAGCTCGCACATGCCCAGCGGGGGCACGGGATGCCGTGCGTGCAGGACGGTGATCCGGTTGTCACGCAGGAGCAGCGGCGGGGGATGACCACAGTTGATCATTTCGACCTGCGCGCCGTCGTCGGGGATGTCGAGAACGAGCGCCGTGATGAAGTGTTCGCCCGGGTCGTGCTCGGTGTCGGCCACCTCGTCCAGGTCCCGGCACACGCTCACCTCGAGGGCCGCCGTCAGTTCGGGGAGCGTGGCGTACCGGTGGGCGCCCTCGCGGAAGGCGCCCAGCACCACCGAGGCCTCGCCGATGGCGGCCAGCCCCTTGCCCCGGACGTCCCCGATGATGACGCGGGTGGACGCGTCGGCGGCCCGGGTGACCGCGAACAGGTCGCCGCCGATCTGGGTGTCGTCCTCGGCGGCCAGATACAGCCAGGCCACGCGCAGCGGACCGATCTTGCGCGGCGGGGGGCGCAGCAGCACGCGTTGCGCGGTCTCGGCGACCGAGCGCGCCCGCACCAGCTCCCGGGCTCGCCGCTCCCGTACATGACACACGAACACCACCAGCGCCGAGAGCACCACCAGGGCGATGAGCTGCGCGATGTGGTTGGTGGTGCCGAGTCCGCCGTGCAGGATGGCGATGACCACCTGGGCGGCGACGGCCAGCACGCCGACCAGGGCCGTCAGCGCGGGGCCCGCCAGCGAGGCCGTGAGGGTCGGCGCGATGACCAGCAGGGGGCCCAGATGGACGTCGGTGGGGGAGCGGATGTCCACCACGGTGATCACGACGATCAACGCGAGCGGGATCGCCACCAGACCGCGGCCCGACGGTTGCTCCACGAGACGGTCCACTGACATGCGCCGGATACCCACACGCCCCATTTTGTACCTGTTTCTGTGGCTGCGGGGTTCCGTACGGTGTTCACCATCGGCGAGTCGGCGGTGAACACCGTACGGTGAGTCCGGCACGCGTGTCGGTTCCCGGGTGACCTCTTGGAACGGCCTCGGGCGGGGCCGTCAGTCCGAGACGCCGGGTCGGCGAACGGCCGGCGTCAGTCCCACAGCGGGTAGCTGACCTTCTGCGCGTATCCGTCCGGGTGGTCGTGGGTGTAGGTCAGTGTCATCCGCGTGTAGTGCTGCACTTGCGGCTTCTTCTTCCACGGCTGCGGGTGGTCCAGGCGGACGACGACCGGGTACGAGTGGAACTTGCCCGCCGCGCAGTACGGCTTGCAGTCGTTCACCATGTTGACGCCGCGGGCGACCGCGGAGTTCTGGTTCCAGTGGGACCAGTGGAGCGAGACGAGCCGGCTGTTGCCGTCGCCGCAGGCCAGGATGAACTCGGCGGGGCGCACATCCGGATGCCAGAAGCAGTCCACGAGCACAGGGGGCGCCTGTCGCTGCTGCGTGGCGTGCGTGGCGTGCGTGGTGTGCGAGGTCGCGGGGGCGGCGGAAGCGGTACCCATCACCGCTGCGAGCGACGCGGCCGCGCAGACGGTGAACGCGGTCCGGATCGAGTTTCTGCGCATATCAGCTCCATGCGGGACGCTCTGTCATGTGGCCGTCAGCGTGTCGGCTCTGCCTCGACGCTACGGCCTCGGTGTGTGATGTACCACTCATACGGATTAACGATGCCATTTCGTAAGAAGTGGCAGACATCGGTACACAGGGCGACGCATCGGAACGCACCGCGACAGAAGGAAACGCACCGCGACACATGACAACGCACCGCGACACACGGGAACGCGCGATACACGGGTACGCGCGACACACGGGTACGCACCGCGACGTGTCCGAGCGCCCCGCGACGTGTTCGGCGGCGCCATAGAATTCGTCCGTGATGAATAAACCCGGTTCACAGCGCGGACGCAGACCGGGAAGCCCGGACACCCGGGCCGCGATCCTGGCCGTCGCTCGGCGGCGCTTCCTCGAGGACGGCTATCACGCGGTGACCCTCCGGTCCGTCGCCGGCGAGGCCGACGTCGATCTCGCCCTGATCAGCTACTACTTCGGGTCCAAGAAGGGGCTGTTCGGTGCCGCCCTGGCGCTGGGTGCCAACCCGGCCGAACTCCTCGCGCGGGTCGTGCAGGAGGGTGAGCTCAGCACGTTCCCCGAACGGGTCGTCCGTCAGGTCGTCGCCGTCTGGGACGACCCCGTGACGGGTCCGCCCCTGCTCGCGATGATGAAGACCGCGATCGACGACGACTCCCTCGGCTCGCTGGTGAAGGAGGCGCTCGAACGCGAGATCGTCGACCGGATCGCGGGCCTCGTGCCGGGACGCGACGCCCGGCAACGTGCCGCCGCGTTCACCACCGTGGTGGCCGGGCTGATCGCCACCCGCTATCTGCTGCGGCTGGAGCCCGTCGTCTCCATGACGACCGACGACCTGGTCCGTTTCATGAGCCCGCAACTGCGGCAGGCCCTGCGTGGCCCGGGCCGTCCCGACACCCAGTCACGGCCGATGCCGCGCCCCTGATCGACCGTCCTCCCCGTTCCGTCGTGCCGGTGGGCCCGACGCGACGAAGACCGGCGCCTCGCACAAGGCGAGGCGCCGGTCCGGAGTTCTCTGCGGCGGTTCAGAGGTACGAGGGCTGCTCCCGCGCGGACTGCTCCCGCGCGTCGGCGGTGTCCGGAACCTCGTCGTCCTCGGCGGAGGCTTCTTGCCCCGGAGCCGAACGCAGCAGGGCCGCGACGGCGACGGCGGCGAGAACGGCGGCCGCGGCGGCACCGAGGAGCGCCAGGTGCATGCCGTCGACGAACGCGGCCGTCGCCCGGCCGGAGACAGGGCCGCCGATGGCGTGGGCGGCGGCCGGCGAGGAGCGCGCCGCGTCCGCCACGTGCTGCGGCAGGCCGGGCAGGCTGCTCAGGTGGTCGCGGTAGGCGGCGCTGAGCAGGCTGCCGAGGACGGCGATCCCCAGGGCGCCGCCGAGCTCGCGTGCCAGGTCGTTCACGGCCGAACCGACGTTCTGCAGCGAGCGCGGCAGGGCGTCCGTGATGGCGGTCGTGGCCGGTGTCATGGCCAGGCCCATGCCCGCACCCAGCGGCACGAGACCGGCCGCGACGATCCAGTACGGGCTGGACGCGTCGAGCCGGGAAAGGATCCCCATGCCTGCCGCGACACCGGCGAGACCGGCCACCCAGGGCCCCCGGAAGCCGAACCGGCCGACCAGCACAGGGGCGGCGCGGGAGACCGGCACCATGGTCACGGCCATGGGCAGCATCGCGGTCGCCGCCATCAGGGCGCTGTCGCCCCGCACCAGTTGCAGGTACTGCATCATCACGAAGACGAACCCGAAGAACACGAAGAACTGAAGCATGATCGACAGCGAGCCCGCGGCGAAGTGGCGGTTGCGGAAGAGCCTGGGGTCGAGCAGCGGGTTCTCGCGGCGCAGTTCGAAGACGACGAACCCCGCCAGCACGGCCAGGCCCAGCCCGATCCCGGCGAGCGTGACCGGGTCGGCCCACCCGCGGGTCGGCGCCTCGATGACCGAGTAGACCAGCGTGACCAGGCCCGCCACGGCGAGGACGGCGCCACCGACGTCGAGCCGGGGCTGCCGCGGTTCCGCGGACTCGGGCACGAACAGCAGCGTGCCGACCAGGGCGAGCAGGGCCAGGGCGACGTTCAGCAGGAACACCGATCGCCATGACCAGCTCTCCAGCAGTGCCCCGGAAGCGAACAGTCCCACCAGGGCACTGGCTCCGGCGACCGCCGCCCAGACGCTCACGGCCCGTGCCCGCTGGGCGCGCGGGAACGTGGTCGTGATGGTCGACAGCGTGGCCGGCATGACCAGCGCCGCCCCCACTCCGAGGACGCCCCGCAAAACGATGAGCGCCGAGGGCTCGGTGGTCAGCGAGGCGGCGGCGGATCCGGCGCCGAAGATCGCCAGTCCCGCGAGCAGGGCCCGCCTGCGGCCGAAACGGTCTCCCAGGGCTCCGGCCGGCAGCAGCAGCGAGGCGAAGACCAGGCTGTAGGCGTCGATGATCCAGGACAGCTGTGTCTGGGTGGCATGTGTCTCGCGGGCGAGATCGGGCAGCGCCACATTGAGCGACGCCATGGCGGCGACCACCGCGCCGAGGGCGACGCAGGTGACCACCAGGACCAGGTTGTGTCGTACGGCCGGCGGGGAACCGGCGGCAGGGGTGCGGGTGGAGGGCATGTGCTCCGTCCTTCGTCCGAGTGGTCCGGGAGGTTCCCGGTGCCTGGACCCAGAGTCGGGAGTCGGCCGTGCGATTTCCACGTTGATGAATTAGGGACGCGGTCCGGCGGCCGATGCCGGGGACCCGTGCGAACGCGGCCCCTGCACCCGCGTCGGGCGGACATGCCGCTCAGGGGGCCGGAAACCCGGGACGGCGGCCCACCGGGGACGGGCGCGCGTGCGTCTCCGTCCCCGGATCGGTACAACTGACCGGCACCTGTTGAATTCCCGGGCCCCGGGCCCCTGCCGGCAGGGGCTCGGGGAGAGCGCGTCTTTGTCCCCCGTCTTCCACGAAGGCGGGAGACGACGAGTACCTCTAGCGGTCGGCGGTACGCGCCAGCAGGTCGGTCACCTGTCGGCCGACGAGTTCTCCCGCCGAGGCCGGAAGCCGGCCGAGGGAACCGTTCCGCAGGGTGCGCAGAAGGTCCTCGGCGTCGGCGGCGTCGCCGTGGCACTCGGCGCTCTCGCTGAACACCTCGTCCTCGGAACGGACCGCGACGCGAAGGAGGGTCCGGCCGTCGTCGACGCGGTGCAGGGCGGCGGCGACGACGAGCGGCGACGGCCCGCCCGGTTCGGCCGCGGCCTTGACGTAGTTGCTGGTGACCGGTGTGCGCCAGCGCAGGCTCAGGAGCAGGTGACGCTTGGCGAGCACCTCGGCCAGGTCGGTCTCGGTGACGCCCTCCGGTTCCAGGATCACCGCGCGGGCGTCCAGGACGAGGGCCGCGGGCAGCAGACAACGCAGCGTGCTGCCGACGATGTTGCCGCCCACCGTGGCCGTCCGGCGTACGGCGCCGGTCCCCACGCCGGCGGCCGCCCGGCGCAGCACCTCCGGCACGCGGTCGTCTATGCGGCTGAGCACCACGGCCGCGCCCAGGGCCTCGGGCTCGATCGTGTTGGCCTCCGGGAGCTCGCGCAGCGACATGGACCGGTCGGGGAACCCGTCCCGCTGCCAGGTGGCCCACACCAGTGTGGCGCCGCCGATGGGCACAGCCCCTTCGGTCATGTACTCCTGTGCTTCGGACACGGACGTGGGCAGACGCAACAGCACGACAGCCGACCTGCTTTCCTGGTGACTTGGCGGCGGGGTACTCGGTGTCTTGGCGAAATCGCCGTCGACAGGCGCATTTTCGCCGTACGGGCGGGGGCGCGTACAGGGCACACTCCCTCGGCCGGTGCGCCCCGCCGTGCGGATGCGCTCACGCCGGGGACTTCGCCGGGGGCGGCCGCACGCGTTGTCCGCACTCACTGGGCGGCCATGACGCCCGTCACTTTCCTTTCCCGCGCCGCGAGTTGCTTCGTACCGCTGTCAACTACCCTGGTGGGAGCCGGAATAGGCCGCCCATCGCCCGCCGTGCCGGACCACGCTGATCCGCCGTCCGAAGCAGGTGGTCATCCAGGAATCGGTCAGGGTGTCCTCGACGGTGCCCTGCGCGAGGACGCGTCCCTCGCGCAGGAGCAGGGTGTGGCCGACGGCCGGGGACAGCTCCTCCAGATGGTGGGTGACCGTCACGGTGGCCAGCTCCGGGCGGCTCTCGGCCAGCCGCCGCATGGCCTCGACGAGGTCCTCGCGGGAGGGCAGGTCCAGGGCGTTGAACGGCTCGTCGAGCAGCAGCAGGGCCGGCTCCGCCATCAGCGCCCTGGCGATCAGGACACGGGCCCGCTGCCCGCCCGAGCAGACCCCGTACGGCCGGTCGGCCAGCTCCTTGATGTCCAGCTCGGCGAGCAGTTCGTGGCCGCGTCGGCGCACCTCGGCGTCGTACATCCGCCACAGCGGCTGGACCGTGCCGGTGTGGCCCGTCAGGACGACGGAGTGGGCGTCGAGGTCCTGCGGTACGCGCTGGGCCGTACTCACATGGCCGATACGGGCGCGCAGCTCGCGCACGTCGATCCGGCCGAGCCGGCGGCCGAGCACCTCGACGCTTCCCGTCGTCGGATGCATCAGCGCGCCCAGCAGCCGCAGCAGGGTCGTCTTGCCCGCGCCGTTGGCTCCGAGCAGGGCCCAGTGCTCACCGGCCCGTACCGTCCAGCCGATGTCCGAGAGGATCACCTGGCCGCTGGTGTGACGGTGGACGCTCACGTCACGGAGCGCCACCACCGCGCCCGTGCCACTGACGTCCGACTCGGTCGGCACCTCGGTCATGTCGGGCTCCCCTCGATCGGTCGGCGCACCTCGCACATTAGATGCGCCGAGCATCTTGTTGCCCGGGTGTCCGTTCGGTGGACGGCGGTGAGGCGTGTGGGGGCAGGTCGGGTGAGCCGAACACGGTGGTCCAGCGGCGGGCGAGCACCGCGTTCTCCCGGGGCGTGAGCAGCTCGGGTGCTCCGAGCGCCAGCGCGGCCGCGTACGCCGCGCCGAAGGCCCGCAGCCAGGCCGGATCGCTGAGCACCTCGACCCCGTCCTCCTCGTCCCGGCCGAACAACTGCGGGCCCACCCGGTGAGCGGCCTCAGTGACCACCTTGCTGAGAGTCGTCAGGGCGCATCCGACCGGAGAACCGGTGTGGGGGTCTCGCGACCAGCGAGCCCACAGCGTTCGTGTCAGAGGCTCTTCGCCTTCGTCCGACAGCGCGGCAAGGGCGTCAGCCTGGGCGCCGGTCAACGTTCGTGTCCGGGCGATCACCCATTCCACGGCGTCCCCGTGAGGTCCGGCGACCAGCCACGCGGGCACCTGCTCCACGACCGTGAAGGCCCGGCAGCGCAACCACCTGTGGCCCGGTAGCGGCCGCATCGGTTCGAGATCGGTCACGCGCCACAGGCTGGACGGCCACAGCGGGACATCGGCGGCGATCCCGTTCACCATCAGTCCCTCGTCGCCGGCCGGCTGTCGGTCCGCCGGCAGCACGGTACGGCGCTCACGGGCGGCGAACAGCTTGTCGGGAACGAAGGACACGCGCGCCCCGGGCACAGGTTCCGGCTCGCCGTAGAAGTGTTCGGCGTCGTACAAGGCGAAGAAGGACACGCCGCCACAGTACGTACCTCGGCGCGGCGCCCGCCCCCGACTTACGGGGCGTCGAGCCGGGGCCGCGACCTGAGGTCCGTCGAACGAGCGGTGCAACCGAGGGTAGTTGGGGTCGGGGGGTCGGGATCCGAGCGGGACAGCCACCGCGGTCCACCTGTATCGCGGGCTCTGGTCAGTGGCCGCCGCTCGGGGGCTCACAGTTGCTGCCGTCGGGGTAGCCGCCGAAAGCGTCCGCCTCGGTGGAGCCACTGCTCATCGTGCCCTCCACACACCAGGGAGAGACGCCGATGTCGATGAGGAAGCCGACCTCGGCGGACCCGTTCCGGTACGCCCGTACCTTCTCGGCGGAGTAGCCGAGACCGGTGAGCGCGTCGCGGACGCTGTCCGGGGCGAAGTCGCCACGCCGGCGCAGCGGTTCGAGCGCGTCCTTGACGTGTCCGACGACGGTCAGCCCGTCGCAGCGGTTCCGGCCGTGGAGCGGAAAGGGAACCCTGAAGCCGTGGTTCTCGGCGTAGTGGTCGGCCGGTGACTCGGTCGGGCCGGGGATGGCGGCGGACGTGGACTCCGCCGGCTCGGGGCTCTCGCCCGGACAGGTGAAGTCCACCGGTGTGCTCGGCGTCGCCATGCCGGTCGGCGTCGGACGCGAACTCGGGTACGTGTCGGCGGCATCCCCTGCCCGCTGCGTTCCGCACGCTGTCGCCGACAGGACCAACACCGCTGACGTCAGCATCCCGAGCCGGACTCTCGTCTTCCTTGGCGTCGTCATTCCCCGATCCTTTCCCGCAGCCCGGCGGGCGTCATGAGTACTCCTACTCATGACCGCGACATCGCGTCGGCCGTCGACGGCGAACCCCGGCGATCGGTGTGTGGGAGGAGTCGTGGTCGTCGGCGCCGCACCGGGGGCCGGCCACCCCGCGTGCCACCCCGCGTGCCGCGCCGCGGCCGGTGGCGCACCCGGTCCACCGGCCGCGGGGCGACCGTACGGATCACGCCGGTTCGGCGGTCCACGGCCACGCGGCCTCGCGGCCGGCCTCGATGAGGCCGGCCATCCGGAACGCGGCGTCCGTGAGGCCGCCGAAGGTGTGCCGGCGGGGGCCCGCCGGGCCGTGGGCGGGCCGGTATCCCGCGAGGTTCCAGGTGTAGACCGGGATGCCGGGCGGGACCGGCCGGGCCGGGTCCCCGTGGCAGAGGCAGGGGGCGGCCTGCTCGTCGGTGACGATCAGGACCCGGTCGTGCCCCCGGTAATGGGTCCGCACCGCCTCCGCGGTGTGGGTGCCGCCCATGTCGTGGAACCGTTTCAGCACCTCGAGCACCGGCTCACCCGCCTCGAACAGGACCCGCGCGCTGCTCGAGCCGAACTCCACCAGATCCGCCTGCTCGGCACGCATGGCCAGCGCGGTGCCGAACACGGCCGCCGCGTCCGCCCGGGTCAGCTTGGACCGCTCGGAGACGGTGTCGTAGAACATCGAGCCGGACCGGTCCACCAGGATCAGGGTCCGGCCGGGCAGCGGCGGTACGTTGGCCAGGGAGTGGGTCAGTGCCTGTTCCAGCGCGGCCGCCCAGCGCTGCGACGGGGCGTGCTGGTGGGCGGCCAGATAGCGGAAGGGGAACTGCCGGGACCGGGCCACCTCGGAGGCGTTCGAGAGACGGGCGGCGACCTGGGCCGCGACGTCGTCCGAGACTCCCGCCTCGTCGAAGTTCCGCAGGTTCCGCAGGAGCGCCATCGGCGCCATCGTGGGGATCACGGCCTCCCACACGGCGGCGTCCATCGGTCCGTGGAGCCAACCCGCCAGCATCTCCCACGTCATGCCCGCCGCGGCCAGCCGCTCGGAGCCGCCCGGCCCGGTCACCAAGGCGCGCCGCTCGTCCGCAGGCGCCTCCATCAGGGTCCGGTGGGCGGTCAGCAGACGGTCGGAGGACGGCGGAACCGCCTGTTCCGGGTGGTGGCGGCGGTCCAGGGCGTACCGGAAGAGCGCACCCTGCCAGGGCTTGTCCGGGTCGGGGGAGGCGTGCACCAGGTTGAGCACGTCGCCGAAGCGCAGACCCTTGGACGCGGTGTCGTACTTGAGCAGGGACCGAGACGTGTACAGACGGCGTACGCCGTCGGCGATGCCCCGTTTCACCGGCTGCGGCACGTTCCGCCCGTACGCCGAGATCCAGTGGGCGAGCAGTTCGCCGGGCTCGTCGGCGCGCTGGAGCACCGAGTCGATCACGGACCGGTTGGACGGGCCCCCGGACTCCCCGGCCCTGAGCCGGGCCCGCACGTACGCGGCGGCGCCGACCAGGGACGCCGTGCGCATGTTGCCCTCGCCGCGAAGCCAGCGCAGCAGGCCGGCCGTCCACTCGGGGTCCTGGAGAGCGAGTTCACCGACGAGGCGGGCGTACCGGTCGTCCCGCTCCGCACCGCTCTCGTAAAAGGTGCGCTGGGAGACGAAGTTGCCGACCGCGAGCAGGAAGAGTTCCTCGCGGGGTTCCCGGACGAAGGCCGGGCCGCCCTCGTAGGTGCGGAGGTCCGGCGCGCACTCGTGACCGAGCCGTGGTGGGGACAGGGTGCGGGCGGTGGCCGAGATGTGCGGGGCCACGAGCATCTCGGACCAGATCTTGGAGACGCGCAGGGTGTGACGAGGCAGTGAATCCCCCCGGATTCAAAGGACTTGGACGGCCCCGGCCAGAAGGCCTTCGGGGCGAAGACGCCCCGACGGGGCGAACGCGCCCGCGCCTGCCGAGATCAAAGGTGGCGGCGGCGTTACTTGGTTTCAGAAGGAAGTAGCCGCAGCCGGGCGCATCGGAGGCGCGGTCGCGATCCCAATGTACAAGCGTCATCGGGTGGCACACCAGCGATTTAGTACTCCAGCGGCTTTTCGCTGTCCGGCCTGGTCAGAGGCGTTGTCGGGAGTGCGGTCGGCTGATGGCGGGTCAAGTCCCGGAGATGCCGCCGCGCTCCTTCCCGGCTCGCTGCGCCGCGGGTCGGAAGGAGTGCGGCGGCATTCACCCGTCACATGTCGATCGAGAGACCGGTCGGCGCGGTGACCTGTCACGTCGAGGATGGTGCGGAGACGTGTCTCCGTGGTGTCGACGAGTCGGGGCGTGCTGCCCGTCAGGCGGGGGTTTCGGCGGTGGCGGTCAGGACCGCGCGGCCGAGGATGTGACCGGCCATGGTGAAGCCGAGGACGGCCGGGGTGGCGTCGGCCGCGACGCCGATGGAGGCGACGTCGAGGGCGTGCACCACGGTGAAGTAGCGGTGCGGGCCGTGCCCGGCCGGCGGGGCGGCGCCGATGAAACGGGCTGCGCGGGCGTCGTTGGGCAGCTGGAAGGCACCCTCGGGCAGGCCCGAGCCGGTGTCGTCGCCGGCACCCTCGGGCAGCTCGGTGACGGTGGCGGGGATGTCGGCGACCGCCCAGTGCCAGAAACCGGACCCGGTGGGGGCGTCGGGGTCGTAGAGAGTGACGGCGTAACTCTTGGTGCCTTCCGGGGCGCCGCTCCAGGACAGCTGCGGGGAGACGTCCTTTCCGCCAGGGACGCCGAAGATGCCGGAGAACTGCTCGGGCGACCAGGCGGCGCCGTCGGTGAGGGTGGTGCTGGTGACGGTGAAGGAGGCCGCCTCGGGGAGGCGGGCGAACGGGTCGTTGCTGCTCATCGCGTCGTTCCTTTCGTGCCGTACTGAGGGGTGGTGATGCGGTCGGCGGAGGGTTGACGGCGTCGGGTAGAGGTACCGCCGTCGTCTTCGGCGACCAGCAGATCGACGATAACACCAATAATCGATTATTTTCTGGATCGTCTATGCTGACGGCATGACCCAGACGGCCCACACCTCGACCTCGCCGGGGAAGCAGATGCTCTCCGAGCAGGTCTACGCGCACCTGCGGGACGCGATCATGCGCGGCACCTACGCCCCCGGCGACGCCCTCAAACCGCAGGACCTCGCCAAGGAGCAGGGCGTGAGCCTGGCCGTCGTGCGCGAGGCGCTCGTGCGGGTGGTCGGCGAGGGTCTCGCCGACCGGCTGCCCAACCGCGGTTTCGCGGTCCCGTCCTTCTCCGACCGCCGCTGGCAGGAGATCGCGGAAGCCCGCCGGACCATCGAACCGGTCATGCTGCGTATGTCCATCGAGCGCGGCGACGTCGACTGGGAGGCCCGTGTACGAGCCGCGCACCACCGTCTGGTCCGCACCCCGGCGTACGTGCCGGAGGGGGGCGAGTACTACAGCGGCGCATGGGCCGAAGTCCACAGGGCTTTCCACCGCACCCTGCTGGAGGGCTGCGGCAACCCCGTCCTGCTGGAGACCTTCGACCGGATGTGGACCGCGAGCGAGCTGGCTCGCCGCTGGTCGGCGCACCGCGACCCCGACCGGGACGGCGCCGACGAACACCGCCGGCTGGAAGAGGCGGCGCTGGCCCGCGACGCCGACACCGCGGTCGGCCTGCTGGCCGAGCACCTCACCCTGACCGCGGACGTACTGACCGACCGCACCCCCTCGAACCCGTGAAGGAGGCCTGATACGCCTCGCCGCCCCGGCCGGGTGCGTCGTCCGCGCGGCGGTTCGGCCGATGCGGAACCCGGCGGCGAGCCGGGAGCCTGCGGCGGCGGTCACCCTCACGGGTGACGATGAGCACGGTGGCCCACTCGACCAGGGGGTGGGGCAGGCCGAGTGCGGCAGGGTGCGGAACCGACGCGGCTCCTGCGCCTGGGGGTTGAGGCTTCGAACACCTCCCCCAGCGGCACAGGAGCCTCGTGCGTCGCGGACGTCGAGCCCGTCACCCGATCAGCGGCCACGCTGAAAGAGCTCAGTAGGTCAGCGCGTCCTCGGCGGTACCGAAGAAGCTGGTGACCTGGCTGTCGTTGACCGTGATGGGGCCACCGCCGACCGGAACGGTCGTCGGGCTCTCGGAAGCGGTGAGTGCCACCTCCACCTTGTCGGCGCTCTTGCCCCCCGCGGTGTCGGCGCGCGAGAACATGATCCCGGCATACGCGCTCTCGCCGGGCTTCAGAATCCAGTCCTTGCCTTCGGGTCCCATGTGCCCGGCGGCGCCGTCGAGTCCCGGAATCGTGATCACCAGCTCGTTCGCCGGCAGCAGGCAGGGGTCGCTGCCCTTGTTGCCGGCGGTCAGCAAGGCGTGGTTGACAGGCCTGGACGCGACGGTGACTTTGTAGGTGAGGTCGGCGGTCTCGCACATGCCGACACCTCCGTCCTGGTCGTCGTCGGCCCCGGGCTTCGGCGACGACGGCGGGGTGCTGGGGCTGCCGGAGGGCTTCCCGCTGCCGCCACCGTCACCCGGGTCGGCCGACGAGGGCGTCTCGGTGCCCTCGTCCGTACCCGTGGCGGAAGGGCTCGCGTGCGTGCCCGGGGTGGCCACGTCGCTCTCGGCGTCACCGTTGCATGCGGTCAGGGCCAGGACGCCGATCGACAGAGCGGCGAGTGCGGCGGTGGTACGGCGTGAACGAGCTGTGCGAGCCATGAGAAGTCCCCCGGGATTCGGAATGTCCCGGTGATCGTGCCTCATGGGAGCGGTGCCACCGCCTGATCGCACCGAGTGGGAGCGGTCTTCGGACAGGTTCGTGACATTGTGACGGTGACCGTGGCGAGGGAGTACCGGCGTAGAGCGGTGGCCGTACACGCGGCCGGCCCGGCCCGGCGAGGCCCAACTCGGGATCCGTGCCCACGCCGGCTGCTGGGCCACCGTCCCGGATAGGTCCCGGTGAAGTCCCGGAGACGCTGCCGCACCCCTTCCCGGCTCGCCACGCTGCGGGCCGGGAAGGAGTGCGGCGGCGTTCACCCGTCACATGTTGATCATGTGGCCGGCCAGCCCGTGTACGGCCTCCTTGACCGCCTCGCCGAGTGTCGGGTGCCCGTGCACATTGCGCGCGACCTCGTGGACCGTCAGGTCCCACTGCTGAGCGAGCGTCAACTCCGGCAGCAGTTCGGTGACTTCGGGGCCGATCAGATGGGCGCCGAGGAGTTCGCCGTAGCGCGCGTCACTGAGGATCTTGACGAATCCCGCCGTCTCGCCCAGGCCGTGGGCCTTTCCGTTCGCCGTGAACGGGAACTTCGCCACCTTGACGTCGAAGCCCCTCTCGCGTGCCTGTGCCTCGGTCCAGCCGAAACTGGCGATCTGCGGCTGGCAGTAGGTCGCCCGCGGGATCATGACGTAGTCGAGTTCCATGGTCTCCGCGTCCGCGATCGTCTCCGCGGCGACGATGCCCATCGACTCGGCGGCGTGGGCCAGCATCAGCTTCGCCGTCACGTCTCCGATGGCGTAGATGTGCGGCACGCTGGTACGGCACCGGCCGTCGATGTCGATCGCACCGCGGTCGGTGAGCTTCACGCCGGTGTTCTCCAGCCCGTAGCCCTGCACGCGCGGCTGGAACCCGATCGCCTGGAGCACCTTGCCGGCTTCCAGCGTCTGCCGCTGCCCGCCCGTGGTCACCATGACCTTGACCCTGTCCCCGGAGTCGTCGATCGCCTCGACACGCGTGGAGGTCAGCACGTTGATGCCGAGCCGCTTGTAGCGGCGGGCCAGTTCGGCGGAGACCTCCTCGTCCTCCAACGGGACGATCCGGTCGAGGAATTCGACGAGGGTGACCTGGACGCCGTAGTTGTGGAGCACGTAGGCGAACTCCACGCCGATGGCGCCGGCGCCCGCGATGACGATGCTGTCCGGGAGGGTGTCCGACAGGATCTGTTCCTCGTACGTCACCACACGCTCGCTCAGTGAGGTCCCGGGGAGCAGCTTGGTGGTGGCGCCGGCGGCGACGATGCAGTTGCCGAAGGTGACCGTCTCCGTGCCGCCGTCGGCCAGGGCGACGTCGAGCGTGTGGTCGTCGCGGAAGGTGCCACGGCCGCTGTACTGGGTGATCTTGTTCTTCTTCATCAGGTAGTGGACGCCCTTGACGCGTCCGTCGGCCACCTTGCGACTGCGGGTGAAGGCCGCTCCGTAGTCGAAGCTCACCTCCCCGTTCACCTGGATACCGAAGGTCTTGGCCTCCTGGGTGAAGATGTGGGCGAGCTCCGCGTTGCGCAGCAGCGCCTTCGACGGGATGCACCCCACGTTGAGGCACACACCGCCCCAGTACTTCTCCTCGATGATCGCCGTGCTGAGTCCGAGCTGGGCGGCCCGGATCGCCGCGACATATCCTCCCGGGCCGGCGCCCAGGACCACCACGTCAAAGTGTGAGCTCATGACCTTCAGCCTAGAACGCCACCGCCCCCGGCGGCGGGACGGGCGCGGCCGGGAACACCGCGGCCTCTCCCGCCGGGGAACGCGTACGGGCCGGCCCCCGCGAGGACCGGCCCGTACTCAAGGCGTCAGACGAGGTCGAACCGGTCCAGGTTCATGACCTTGTCCCAGGCGGCGACGAAGTCCTTGACGAACTTGGCCTGGGCGTCGTCGCTCGCGTAGACCTCGGCGAGCGCGCGCAGTTCGGAGTTCGAGCCGAAGACGAGGTCGGCACGCGTGCCGGTCCACTTGACCTCGCCGGTGGCGTCGTCGCGGCCCTCGAAGGTGGTCGCGTCCTCCGACGTCGCCTTCCACGTCGTGCCCAGGTCGAGCAGGTTGACGAAGAAGTCGTTGGTGAGCTTGCCGGGGGTCGCGGTGAGGACACCGTGCGAGGACTGGCCGTGGTTGGCGCCCAGGACACGCAGACCGCCGACGAGGACGGTGAGTTCAGGCGCGCTCAGGGTCAGCAGGTTCGCGCGGTCGAGCAGCAGGTACTCGGCCGGCAGCCGGTTGCCCTTGCCGAGGTAGTTGCGGAAGCCGTCCGAGACCGGCTCCAGCGCGGCGAAGGACTCCGCGTCGGTGTGCTCGTCCGTCGCGTCCACACGGCCCGGGGTGAAGGGCACCTGGACGTCGTGACCGGCGTCCTTGGCGGCCTTCTCGACCGCGGCGACGCCGCCGAGGACGATCAGGTCGGCCAGCGAGACGTGCTTGTCACCGGAGTTGAAGTCGCGCTGGACACCCTCCAGCGTGCGCAGCACCGTCGCCAGCGTGTCGGGGTCGTTGGCCTCCCAGCCGCGCTGCGGCTCCAGACGGATGCGGCCGCCGTTGGCGCCGCCGCGCTTGTCGCTGCCGCGGAACGTCGAGGCCGACGCCCACGCGGTGAAGGCGAGCTGAGCGACCGTCAGGTCCGAGCCGAGGATCTTCGCCTTGAGGGCGCTGATGTCGTCGGCTCCGATGACCTCGCCCTCCGCCTCCGGCAGCGGGTCCTGCCACAGCAGCGTCTCCTCCGGGACCTCCGGGCCGAGGTAGAGGGACTTCGGTCCCATGTCACGGTGGGTCAGCTTGTACCAGGCCCGCGCGAAGGCGTCCGCGAACTCGGCGGGGTTCTCGTGGAAGCGGCGGGAGATCGGACCGTAGATCGGGTCGAAGCGCAGCGACAGGTCCGTCGTGAGCATCGAGGGAGCGATCTTCTTGGCCGGGTCGTGCGCGGCGGGGACGGTGCCCTCGCCCGCGCCGTCCTTCGGCTTCCACTGGTTGGCGCCCGCGGGGCTCTGGGTCAGCTCCCACTCGTAGCCGAAGAGGTTGTCGAAGAAGCCGTTGCTCCACTGGGTGGGCGTGGTGGTCCAGGTGACCTCCAGGCCGGAGGTGATGGCGTCGGCGCCCTTTCCGGTGCCGTACGTGTTCTTCCAGCCCAGGCCCTGCGCCTCGATGGGGGCGGCCTCGGGGTCGTCGCCGACGCTCTCCGCCGGGCCGGCGCCGTGGGTCTTGCCGAAGGTGTGACCGCCCGCGATCAGGGCGACCGTCTCCTCGTCGTTCATCGCCATCCGGCGGAACGTCTCCCGGATGTCGCGGGCCGCGGCGAGCGGGTCCGGGTTGCCGTTCGGGCCCTCGGGGTTGACGTAGATGAGGCCCATCTGGACGGCGCCGAGCGGGTTCTCCAGCTCACGGTCGCCGGTGTAGCGCTGGTCGTCGAGCCAGACGCTCTCGGGACCCCAGTACACGTCCTCCTCGGACTCCCACACGTCCTCGCGGCCGCCGGCGAAGCCGAAGGTGTCGAAGCCCATCTGCTCCAGGGCGACGTTGCCGGTGAGGATCATGAGGTCGGCCCAGGAGAGGCTCTGGCCGTACTTCTTCTTGACGGGCCACAGCAGACGGCGGGCCTTGTCCAGGTTGCCGTTGTCCGGCCAGCTGTTGAGGGGGGCGAAGCGCTGCTGGCCGGCACCGGCACCGCCGCGGCCGTCGCTGATGCGGTAGGTGCCCGCGCTGTGCCACGCCATACGGATCATGAAGGGGCCGTAGTTGCCGAAGTCGGCGGGCCACCAGTCCTGCGAGGTCGTGAGCACCTCGGCGATGTCCTGCTTCACCGCGGCGAGGTCGAGGGCCTCGAAGGCCGCCGCGTAGTCGAAGTCCTCGCCGAGCGGGTTGGCCACGGCCGGGTTCTTGGCGAGGATCTTCAGGTTGAGGCGCTCCGGCCACCACTGTCGGTTTCCGCCGCCCTGGGTCGGGTGCGGAGCGCGGTCGTGTGCGACCGGGCAGCCGCCCGAGGCCTCGGTTTTCGCGTCGGTGACGATCGCGTCGTGGTTCTCAGACATGGGAATCCTTCCGGATGGGCCGATCTCGGTGCTCAGCGACTGCGGGTGGGGGGAGCGGCCGGGGCGGGGCCCCGGCGGGCGGCCCCGGAACCGTCGACGGAGCCGACGGGGAGGCTGTTCTTTTCGGACGATAACGGGCGAAGGGGATGACCGGCCGCGTGGCCGGGAGCGGGGACGCCGTACGCGGCTCGCGCCGGACCGGCTGGACCGGTCCGATACGGGGTACGCATCCCGCCACGGCGGGCGGACGGAGGGCTGTGCGCGGCGTACGGGCAGGTGCGGCGCCGGGTCGCCCGTCCCGGCGGCGATCGCGTCGCCGCCGAGGCGGTCCCGGGGTCCGGGAGGGTCCCGGGCTGCGTGTCACGGCGGCCGTCACGCGCAGGCCGGCGCCGCGTGGTTCCACGGCGGTGGTCCCGACATCTGTGTCTCTCCTGCTCGTACCGAAGTCTTCTTGTCCCTTGGCCAGTGCCAAAACCGATCCTACGATGGACAGAGTCCAAGTCAAGAAGAACACCAGACCCATATTCGATCGGACCCAGGATGCACACCGATAAACTGCGGGTTCCCACCGATCCTGAAAAGGTGAACCGATATGAGTGACCTGCTGGAGCGACTGCGAGGACGTGGCTGGCGGATGACTTCCCAGCGGCGCGTCGTTGCGGAGGTCCTCGACGGTGATCATGTGCATCTCACGGCCGACGAGGTGCATGCCCGTGCGGCCGAACGGCTGCCCGAGATCTCCCGGGCGACCGTCTACAACGCGCTGGGGGAACTGGTCTCGCTCGGCGAGGTCATCGAGGTCTCGACCGACGGCCGCGCCAAGCGCTACGACCCCAACGCGCACCGGCCGCACCAGCATCTGGTGTGCTCCGCCTGCGGCACCGTCCGTGACGTCCACCCGACCGGCGACCCGCTGGCCGACCTTCCGGCGACGGAACGATTCGGGTTCACCGTGGCCGCCGTGGAGGTCACCTATCGAGGGCTGTGCCCTTCGTGCGTCTAGGATCCGCCTGGATCCCGGCGGATGACGGTCGGCGGTGATCCTTTCGGCGACCTGCCCCGGGGCGGGTCACCCGTGCGGCCTAGGCTTCCGCCGTGAACAGCACCCAGTGGGACATCTCGCAGCCGATACGGATCCGGCCGGGCGGCCCGGCCGACGCGCCCGCCGTTCTGGACATGCTCGATGGAGCGGTGGTCTGGATGAACGCCCGGGGCAACACCGAGCAGTGGGGCACGACCCCGTACTCGGGGACGGCGAACGGGGCGGAGCGCGTCCGGCGGTACATGACCGAGAACGCGCCCTTCGTCGCGGAGGCCGGCGGAACACCCGTCGGGGCCCTGGTCCTCGACACCGGGCCCAGCCCGCAGATGCCGATCGAGCCCGCCGCGGAACCCGAGCGGTACGTCCGGCTGCTGGTGTCCGACCGACGGTACGCCGGCCGCGGCATCGGGGCCGCGCTCCTGGCCCACGCCGTCGAGGAGACGCGGCGGGCCGGAGTCGAACTGCTGCGGGTCGACTGCTGGGCGGGCGGCGGGGGCGAACTGGTCGCGTTCTACGAGCGCCAGGGGTTCACCCCCGCCGAGCGATTCCTGTCCGGGACCTGGCCGGGCCGGGTACTGGCCCGGCGGATCGTCGTGCCGAGTGAGCGGAGCGATCAGGCGAGGTAGTCGGCGACGAGTTCGGCGAACTCCTCCGGCGCCGCGAGTCTGACCCCCAGGGTCTCGGCCTTGGCACGCTTGGACCCGGCGCCCTCGCCCGCCACGACCAGGGTCGTCTTCTTCGACACGCTGGAGGAGGAACGGCCGCCGGCCCGCTCGATGAGCTCGTTCATCTGGTTGCGGCTGAGCGGCTCCAGGGCCCCGGTCATCGCACCCGTGACCACCACCGTCATCCCGGCCAGCGGCCCGCCGGCGCTCCCGCCCTCCTCCGCGTCCGGGCCGCCCTCGCCGCCCTCGCCGGGTGCGGCGGGCGGGGTGGCCCCGGGCTCGGTCATGTTGACCCCGGCGGCGACGAGCCTGTCGATGAGCGGGGCCAGTTCGGCCAGCTCCGCGACGATCGAGGGGGCCTTCTCCGTGCCGATGCCCTCGACCCGCTGCATCGTTTCCGCATCCGCCGCGCGTATGTGCTCCATCGTCGCGAAGTACCGGGCGATGCGCCGGGACATGGAACGGCCGGTGCCGCGGACACCGAGCGCGCACAGCACCCGGGACAGCGGTCTGCCCTTGGCCGTCTCGATCGCCGTGAGGAGGTTGTCGGTGCTGGTCTCACCCATCCGCTCCAGGCCGAGGAGCTGCTCGCGGGTCAGGCTGAACAGCCCGGCGAGATCGGCGACCAGACCGCTTTCCACGAGCTGGACGACCCGTGTGTGGCCGAGGCCCTCGATGTCGAGCTGGTCGCGGCCCGCCGCGTACGAGAGCGCGGCGACGAGATGGCAGTTGCGGCCCTGCTCGCAGCGCCACCGCTGCTCGCTGGTGTCGATGGCGGATCCGCAGTTCGGGCACGTCTCGGGGAAGACGACGGGCTGTTCCTCGCCGGTGCGCAGATGGGCGACGGGCGCTTCGATCCGCGGGATGACGTCACCGGCGCGGTGGACCATCACGTGGTCGCCCAGCCGCAGATCGCGGCGCGTGATGTCCGCCGGGTTGTGGAGGGTGGCGTACGTGATGGTCGAGCCGTCGATCTCGACCGGCTCCAGCACGCCGCGCGGGGCGATGATGCCGGTGCGGCCCACGTTCCACTCGACCGCCAGCAGCCGGGTGATCTTCTCGACGGCCGGGAGCTTGTACGCGATCGCCCAGCGCGGCGCGCGGGAACCCGACCCGGCGGCCCGCTGGTCGGCCGCCAGGTCGGCCTTGACGACGATCCCGTCGATCCCGAACGGCAGCTCGGCGCGCAGCGCCCCGATCTCCTGGACGCGGGCCAGGACCTGCTCGGCGGTCGCCGCCGTGATCCCGGGGACGGCCGTGCTCGCGGTGGTGTTCACACCCAGCTCGGCCGCCCGCGCCATCAGTTCGCTGTGCGCGAGCTCGCCCAGCCGCGCGGCCTCCTCGGCCCCGGTGCCGGGCACCGGCAGCAGGCCGTAGCCGAAGAAGGTCATCGGCACCGTGTAGGCGCGTTCCCTGGCGCGCAGCGTGCCCGCCGCGGCGTTGCGCGGGTTCGCGAACGGCTGCCCGCCGTGCGCGGTGCGCACCTCGTTGGCGTGCTCGAACTGCGCCGTCGTCATGAGGACTTCGCCGCGTACCTCCAGCGTGAGGGGCTCCGCGAGTTCGCCGGGCAGGCCCTCGATCGTCCCGATCGCGTGCGACACGTCCTCACCGGCCGTGCCGTCCCCACGGGTGATCAGCCGGGTGAGCCGGCCCTCGTGGTAGCGCGCCGCGATGGCCAGGCCGTCGAGCTTCGGTTCGACGCTGTACCGCTCCACCTCGTGACCGGTCCGCCGGGCCAGCGACGCCGTCCAGGCGGTGAACTCCTCGGGCGAGAAGACATTGTCCAGGCTCAGCATCGGCACCGTGTGCGGGACGTCCCCCTCGACGGCACCGCCCGCGACCTTCCCGGTCGGCGAGTCGGGCAGCACCTGATCGGGATGCTCGGCCTCCCAGGCGGCGATGCCGCGCACGAGCCGGTCGTACGCGTCGTCGTCCAGCACGGACGTACCGCCCTCGTAGTAGGCGGCCGACGCCTTCAACGCGTCCTCGACCGCCTGCGCGTAGGCGACGGCGTCCACGATCACTGCAACAGGTGTTGTCATACCCGTCATCCTGCCTGCCACCACTGACAATGCCCTCCGGAGCGGGCCCGGGGGCCGTGGAGAGCGGTCGCCGCGGACACCCCCGCGGGCCCGTCTCCTACGGCGACGGCCGTCATCGGCGCACGGGACGCCCGGACCCTGCGGCCACCGGCCACTGGACCGCCCGATTCGACGCCTCCCACCAGTGATCCGTGTCTCCCGAGGCCCGCACTTGGGACGATGCGGGCAACAGCGTCACGCGGGAGGTGACACGGGCCCACGGCTTGAAGTAGACCTTGGAAGAACCGTGAGTTCGGGCAGGCCACGGGTTTTCGCAGCCCCCGTCCCGTCCGGCGTCACCACGCCGACTTCAAGGAGTGGCCCATGCTCGCCGCGCTCGGTCTCGGTCCGGCCGAGGAGGAGATCTACCGCCTCCTGGTGGCCCGGGGACGGGCTGCCGTCCACGAACTGGCCGCCGACGGTGGCCGCCCCGAGTCCGAGGTGCGTGAAGTCCTCACCGATCTGGCCGGGCGCGGTCTCGTCGTGCGTCTGGCGAGCGAGGGCGCGGTCACCAGGTATCTCGCGGCACCCCCCGCGGTGGCGCTGGGCGGGGAACTCCGGCGGCGCCGTGACGAGTTGAGTGCGGCGGAGCACGCGGTGCTCACTCTCGCGGAGCAGCACCGCACGGGTGCCGAGGGCGGCGCGGTGGAAGTGATCAGCGACATCGACGCGGTTCGCCACCGGTTCAGACAGCTCCAGGAGTCCGCCCGGCAACAAGTGCGGGCGATGATGGTGCCCGAACAGACCGTCGTGTCGCGCAGCGACAACGTCGCGGAGGGGGCCGGTGTCCGGCGTGGCGTGCTCTACCGGACGATCCTGCACCGGGAGGCGCTGACCGAGCCCGGAGCGCTGGCGCAGGCCCTCGGGGCGCTCGAAGCCGGACAGCAGGTCAGGGTCGCCGACGCCGTGCCGGTCAAACTCATGATCGCGGACCACGAACTGGCGATGCTTCCCTGTTCAGCGGCCGCAACATCGCGGCCGCATCGGTGCTGGTGCACGTCGGCGGCCTGCTGGACGCGCTGGTCGCCTATTTCGAACTGGCCTGGGAGCAGGCGTACCCGCTGTCGCCGCACACGACGGGCGACGGCGTCGCCGAGCAACGCGCGGACGCCGTAGACGCGTTCGACGCCAGGATGCTCGCCCTGGTCCTCGCGGGACTCACCGACCAGGCGGTCGGTGCGCGCCTCGGCGTCTCCCGCCGCACGGTGCAGCGGCGCATCGGTGAACTCATGACGCGGGCGGGCGTGGAGAGCCGTGTCCAGCTCGGCTGGCACGCCGCGCGCAGGGGGTGGGCCTGACGGACCGTCAGGCGGCTGTCCCGGGCGTCAGTGTCCCCGGACCGCGGGTGAGGGCCGTACGGACCGGGTGACGACGAGGTCCGGCTCGCGCGGACCGGGGGGCAGGCCCGTGCCGACGTCCGCCTGACGCAGCTCGGCCAGCAACTCGGTCTGCCCGGCGAGCAGTTCGGTGAGGATGCGGCGGGCGGCGCGCAGCAGCTCGGCGACATCGCCGCCCGCCAGGGCGTAACTGACGGTCGATCCCTCGCGGATCGACACCACGATCCCCGAGCGGCGCAGCACGGCCAGCTGCTGCGAGAGGTTGGAGGGTTCGACCTCGATCTCGCTGAGCAGGTCGCGTACCGAGACGGGTCCGCTCTGCAGCAGTTCCAGGACCCGGATGCGCACCGGGTGTCCGAGCATGCGGAAGAACTCGGCCTTGGCCTGGTAGAGGGGAACCTGCCTGGTCAAAATCGTTCGCTCCCTGCCGCCTGGGACGGTCTGTTGCTCCGGCTGGTGCGGTGGCTCTCCGCTGCTCGGCTGGTGCGGTGGCTTCCGAGCGCCCGCCGCGAGCGGTGCCGTAAGGACCGATCCTGGCGGCTCCTCCTCCGCATGCCCACGTGATTGAGTCGATCTGGATGTACCCAATTGAAGAAGTCTTCAAGTCGTGGGCATGCGAAGGCGCGGAGAGCGTGGCTGTCTACACCTCTAGTTCGGATTCGATGCGTGCGAGCTGGTGGCGGGCCATGGCCAGGTTCGAGGTCGCCTTGTTCAGCACGAGGTACAGGAACAGTCCGTTGCCGTTGCGGCCCGTGAGCGGCCGGATCACGTGGTACTGGTTCTCGAGCGTGATGAGCACGTCCTCGATCTTGCTCTTGAGCCCGAGGTGTTCCATCGTGCGCACCTTGGCCCGGACCACGTCGGTGTTGCCGGCCGCGGCGACGTTCAGGTCGAGGTCCTTGCCGCCCCCCAGCGTGCCCAGGGCCATGCCGCTCGTGTAGTCGACGAGGGCCACGCCCAGCGAGCCCTCGATCGACGTCATCGTCTCCTTGAGGGAGATCTCCACATTTGCCATACCGATGTCTCCTTCGGGTCACCGCGCGGACGGAGGAGTTCCCGACCGGCCGGTGACTCGGACCCTACGGACCGTCCGCGACGCGCGGCCGGGTTGTTTCGGGACTGGCGGAAGGAGCATCGAAAGGCGTACGGGATGACAGATGGTTGATCACCGGTGACCGGTTGTTGATCACGAATGGCGCCCGGCGCCCCCTGCGCCGGTGGCCGCGAACTCCGCGAACCACGCCAGCATCTCCGGGTGCGTGATGGACCCCTCGCTGCTGACCTCGCCGGGGCGGGCGCCCTGGAGGACGCGCTTGACCGGGACCTCGAGCTTCTTGCCGGTGAGGGTGCGCGGGACGGCGGGGACCGGCACGATCACGTCGGGCACATGGCGCGGGGACAGCCGGCTCCTGATGGCCGTGGCGATGTGCCGGCGCAGACCGTCATCGAGCGCGGTTCCCTCGGCGGGTACGACGAACAGCGGCATGAAGTAGGCGCCGTCGGGCTGTTCCACCCCGATGACGAGACTGTCGGCGATCTCCGGGAGCTGGTCGACGACGGCGTAGATGTCGGCGGAACCCATGCGCACACCCGAGCGGTTCAGGGTGGAGTCGGAGCGGCCCGCGACGACGACCGACAGGTCCGGGTCGATGGTGACCCAGTCGCCGTGCCGCCACACCCCGGGGTAGGTGTCGAAGTAGCTGGCCCGGTAGCGGGCGCCGTCCGGGTCGCCGACGAAGCGCAGCGGCATGGACGGCAGCGGCGCGGTCACCACCAGCTCGCCCTGTTCGCCCGTCAGCGGCCGTCCCTCGGGGTCCCAGGAGGCCAGGGCGACGCCGAGGGAGGGCGCCTGGATGCGGCCGACGCGGACGGGCAGCAGCGGGGTGCTTCCCGCGAGTACGGAGCAGACGTCCGTGCCGCCGCAGATGGACTGGAGCCGCACTCCGGGTGCCAGCCGGTCGTGGACCCAGCGCCAGGTGCTCGGCGGCAGGGTCGACCCGGTCTGCAGGACGGTCCGCAGCCGCCCGAGTCCGAAGGTGTCCGCGGGACGCGTGTCGGCCTTCTCGGAGGCGGTGAGATAGGCGGCGCCCACGCCGAGCACGGTCGCTCCGGTCCGTTCGGCGATCTCCCACGCGCCGTCGATGCCGGGATACGTCGGGCTGCCGTCGTACAGGACGACGGTGCTGCCGTGCAGCAGCCCTCCGACCAGGAAGTTCCACACCATCCAGCTGGTGGAGGTGATGAAGAGGTAGCGGTCGTCGGCGCGCAGGTCGACGCCCAGGCCCAGTGCCTTGAGCAGTTCGACCACGATGCCGCCGTGGCCCTGCACGATCCCCTTCGGTATCCCCGTGGTTCCCGACGACCACAGGATCCACAACGGGTGGTCGAAGGGCAGGTCGGCGAACTCCGTCGGACCCTCCGCGGACGGCAGCGCGGACCAGGCGTGCTGGTGGACGTCGGGCCGGCCGGACCACGGCTCCGTGGGGGTGTCGAAGACGTTGTCGACGGCGAGGACGTGGCGGACGGTGGGCAGCCCGTCCGCGAGTTCGGCGACCTCGGGGCGCCGGTCGTAGGTCTTGCCGCCGTAGCGGTATCCGTCCGCCGCCACGAGGACGGCGGGCTGTGCCTGGCGGAGCCGGGCGAGCACGCTGGGCGTGCCGAAGTCGGGGGAGCAGGCCGTCCACACGGCGCCGACGGCGGCCGTGGCGAGCAGCGCCACCACGGTCTGGCGGAGGTTGGGGAGATATCCGGCCACGCAGTCGCCGGGCTCCACGCCCATGCGCCGCAGCGCCGCCGCGACATCGGCGACCTGCCGGCGCAGCTCGCGCCAGGAGGTCTCCTCGGGGGTGCCGCCCTCGGTCAGACAGACGAGCGCGGGGCGGGCGTCCGTGGCCCGGGCGAAGCAGCGTTCGGCGAAGTTCAGCCGGGCGCCGGGGAACCAGTCGGCTCCCGGCATCGACGCCCGGCCCAGTACCTCGTCGTAGCCGGTGACCGCGTCCAGCCCGTAGAACTCCCACACCGCCGACCAGAATCCCGCGAGGTCGGTGGAACTCCACCGCCACAGCGCGGCGTAGTCGGAGAAGTGGAGTCCCCGTACTTCGCTCACCCAGTTCATGAAGCTCGCGGCGTTGGAGTCCTCCAACTCGCGGCGGCCGGGGGACCACAGCAGGTCGGTGTCGGTGTTCATCGGGTGCCTTCCTGGGCTGGACGCGGCGTTCAGCCGGTTTCCACGTCGCGGAGCAGTTCTTCCGCGCGCGGCCACGGGCCGTAGCCGGACGCGGGGTTGAGATGGCCGACCTCGCCGAGTTCCACCAGGGCGCCGCCCCAGTCGCGGGCCAGTGCGGCGACCCGCTCGGCCGTGCCGAGGGGATCGTTCGCGCTGGCGGCGACGACGCTGGGGAAGGGCAGCGGGGTCCGGGGCACCGGTGTCCAGCCGTGCTCGCCGAGCACTTCGGGTGTCGGATAGCCCTCGGGCAGCGGGGTGTCGAAGTCCGGCGGCGTCACGAGCAGCGCTCCGCGCACCTGTGCCGTGTGCCCCGCGGCCCAGTGGACCGTGGTGATCACGCCGGCGCTGTGCGCGACGAGCACGACGGGGCCCTCGGCCTCCGAGATCACCTTGTCGAGCGCCGCCACGCGGGCCGCGCGGCTCAGGGAGTCCTCGGTGAGCGGCGGGACGGTGCGCACGGTGCGCCCGGCCTCCGCCAGCCGGTCCGCCAGCAGGGTCTGCCAGTGGTCCTCGACGTGATCGCGCAGCCCCGGGACGATCACGACGACCGGGTCGGTCCGGGTGCTCACGCGGTCACCACCGCGTCCTCCGGCTCCGCCGCCGGGGCGGGGGCGCCCGTCAGGCGGAGCAGGTCACGCTCGTAGAAGTGGCGGCCGACCAGGAACGCGAGGGTGGCGGCGAGCGCGGCGAGCGGGATGACCCGCAGGGCGCCGAGCAGTCCCATGTGGTCGGCGAGCGCGCCCGTCACGGCGGGCCCGGGAGCCAGCCCGAGCAGGCTGTTGGCGAGGGTCAGGGTGGCGAAGGCCGTCGCGGAGATGGCGGCGGGGGTCAGGTTGGCCACCATGGCGGTCGCGGGACCGGCGGTGCCGGCCGACAGCAGGGCTCCGGCCGCCAGCACCGCGAGCTGGAGAGGTCCGGTCGGCAGCCGGAAGGCGGTCATGAGCAGGACGAGCGAGCCGATGCTGCACCCGATGGCGACCGCCCATTTGCGGATGGGGAACGCCCGGCTGATGCGGTCGGAGACGATGCCGCCGCCGATCATGCCGACGCCGATGACGAGGATGAAGATCCCGGCGGTCGCGCCCGCCTTGGCGGTGGGCATGTCGTAGTAGCGGTTGAAGAAGCTGGGCAGCCAGGCCATCAGGGAGGCGGCGATGAACAGTTGGAGACCGCTGCCCACGTAGGCGCTGATCACCGACACGGAGGAGAACAGCCGGGGCAGCAGCACGCGCAGCCGGCCCTGCGGTCCGCCACCGGGCCCGGTGTCGGTGGAACCGGCTTTCGGCGTCAGTCTCTTCTCGGTGACGACGACCCCGTAGACCGCGGCCAGCACCAGACCGAAGACGCCCATGACGCCGAACGCCCAGCGCCAGCCGAAGTGTTCGGCGACGGCGCCGCCGATCGACACGCCGAGGACCGAACCGAAGGCGCCGCCCGCTATGAAGGCACCGGACAGGGTGGCGCGCAGACCGATCGGGAAGATGCTCAGGACGACGGCGATGCCGACGCTTCCGTACGCCGCCTCGCCGATGCCGACGAAGAGCCGGCCGACGAGCATCTGGTCGTAGCTCGCGGAGACCGCGCAGCCCAGGGTCGCCACGCTCCACATCACCGCGGCCAGCAGCAGGCTCTTCACCCGGCCCCAGCGGTCGGCCATCAGCGACATGGGGAACGTGAGCAGGCCGACCATGAGGGCGACGACGCTACTGAGCGTGCCGAGCCTCGCGTCCGAGAGCAGCCACTCGCTCTTGAGGTCGGGGAAGACGGCGTTGAGGACCTGCCGGGACATGTAGTCGGACAGCAGCAGGCCGAAACTGAGGGCGAAGACCACCCAGGCGTAGCGTCGGGACACGGGCCATCCGGACGAGGCGGTCGTGTCCGTCTCGGGGATGGGCCCAGCAGCGGTGTGCAATTCCATTGTCATCACCTCAGGCGCTCTTGGAGGAAGGGGCTAGAACGGTCTGTCGCCGACGATTCCCGCGCGCTCCATCCGGCGGACGGCGGGCCAGTAGTCCTGTACGGCGTAGTGCTGGGTGGAGCGGTTGTCCCAGATGGCGACACTGTTCGGGGTCCAGCGCCAGCGCACCTGGTACTCCGGGATCGCGGCCTGGCCGATCAGGTAGTTGAGCAGGAGGCCCGCGCCGGGGGCGAAGTCCTGCCCGAACCGCACGTTCTCGGGCGTGTGGTAGTTGACGAAGTGCGTGGTGAACGCGTTGACGAAGAGGATCTCCTCGCCGGTCTCGGGGTGGACGCGCACCACCGGGTGCTCCGCGTCGGGGAACTGCGCCTTGAGGGCGTGCCGCTTCTCCTCGGGCATCACGGCGCCGAAGGTGGCCTCGATGCTGTGCCGGGCGCGCAGGCCACGGATCTTGGTGCGGATGTCCTCGGGCAGCCGGCGGTACGCCTCGGCCATGTTGACCCAGATCGTGTCCCCGCCGACGGGGGGACCCTCGATGCAGCGCAGTACCGCGCCCATCGCCGGGTTCTGGCGCCAGGTGCCGTCGGTGTGCAGGGCGTTCTCGTAGTGCTCCGCCGGGCTGTCCAGGTCCTTGTAGATCCGCACCAGGCCGGGGTTCTCGGGGTCACTGCCCGCCACCGGGTGGTCCTCCAGCGCGCCGAAGCGCTGGGCGAACGCGACGTGTTCGGCGCGCGTGATGTCCTGGTCGCGCAGGAACAGCACCTTGTACTGGAGCAACAGAGACCTGATCTCTTCGAAGAGGTCGTCGTCGCGTGCGGCGTCGCCGAGGTTCACTCCGGACAGTTCCGCGCCGATGCTACAGGTCAGCGGTTCGACCCTGATCGAGCCGCGGTGGTGGGCGCGGACCGGGGCGCCCTCGGGGGGAGCGAGCGTGTGTTCCATGGTGCTTCCTCCTGGAGAGTGTGGAGTTGACCGAGGGGGAGCGGTGGGGCTCAGAGCACGAAGACGGACGATCCGGTGGTCTGCCCCGCTTCCAGGTCGCGGTGTGCCTGGGCGGCGTCCTCGAGGGCGTACCGCTGGTTGACCTCGATGGTGATGCGGCCGGAGGTGACGTGGTCGAAGAGCTCGCCCGCGAGTTCCGCCCGCTCCGCGGGGTCCGCGATGTAGTCGGCGAGCGCCGGCCGGGTGACGAACAGGGAGCCCTGGACGGCGAGTTGCATGGCGTCGATGGGCGGGACGGGTCCGGAGGCCGTGCCGAAGCAGACGAGCAGGCCGCGGCGGCGCAGCGACGCGAGCGAGGAGGCGTAGGTGGTCCTGCCGACGCTGTCGAAGGCCACCGGGACCCCGGCGCCGTCGGTGAGTTCGCGCACCCGCTCGGCCACGTTCTCGGACCGGTAGTGGATGACGTGGTCGCAGCCGTGCGCCCGGGCCAGCTCGGCCTTCTCCTCGGTGGAGACGGTGCCGATGACGTTCAGTCCGAGCAGCTTGGCCCACTGGCAGACGATGAGGCCGACGCCGCCCGCGGCCGCGGTCAGCAGGATCGTGTCACCCGCCTTGAGGGGGTGGATCCTGCGGAGCAGGTAGGCGGAGGTCAGACCGCGCATGGTCATCGCCGCCGCGGTCTCGAAGCCGATGCCGTCCGGCAGCCGGATCAGGGAGCCGACGGGCATGACGCGCTCGGTGCTGTAGGCGCCGAGCGGACTGCCCGTGTACGTGACCCGGTCGCCCTCGGTGAACTCGGTGACGCCCGCGCCGACCGCCTCGACCACGCCCGCCGCCTCGACGCCGAGTCCGGCGGGCAGCGGCGCGGGGTAGAGCCCGGTGCGGAAGTAGGTGTCGGCGAAGTTGAGTCCGACGGCGTGGTGGCGGATCCGGACCTCGCCGGGGCCGGGGTCGCCGACGACGACCTCCTCCCAGCGCAGGACCTCGGGACCGCCGGTCTCCTTGAATCGAATGGCGTGGGCCACTGGGGGGCTCCCGTTGTTCGTGTCGGGTGGATGGGGAGAGGAGGGGGCCGCCGGAACCGGGGGGTCTGGTCCCGGCGGCCCCGTGGCGTGTGCTTCCGCCCCGGCCGGGCGGGTGGCACCGCGGGGCCGGGCGCCGGGCGGCCGCACCGGCGATCGGCGCGGCAGCCGGCGCGTCGCGGGTCGGCATCCGGCGGTCGGCGTCGTGGCGCGGTGGAGCGCCGCCGGGTCAGGCGTCGCGCAGCATGAAGCCGCGCTGTCCGGGACGGCGGTTGGGCACCATGCCGAGCTGGGCGAGCGTCTCGTCGGTGCTGGAGTAGGTCTCGCCGATCTTGTAGATCTTCCTGGCCTCCGCGCCGGTCGCGATGTCACGGCCGAGCGCCCGGGAGATCTGCACCATCTGCTCGACCTGCTCGACACTGGACATGCGCTCGCCCTTGCGCCGCCACAGGTTGTCCTCGTTGCCCACCCGGACGTGCACGCCGAGTGCGATGCCGATCGCGTTCATGGGCGCCACGGCGCGCATGGAGGCCTCGATGGTGAGGACGGCGCCGTCGGGGACCCGGCGGACGAACTCGATCAGGTCGGCGGGGTGGCGGCCCGCGAAACCGCCGCCGATCGCGACGTAGTTGAGGACCAGCGGGCCTGTGTGGACACCGGACCGGATCAGCCGCTCCACGGTTTCGAGCTGGGCCAGCGTCGCGAGCTGGAAGTGCGGCTGGATACCGCTCGCGTGCAGCCGCTTCAGGTGCTCCAGGTAGAAGTCCGGACCGGCCTCCAGGTACATGTCCCGGTACGCCTTGTAGTAGTCCGGCTTGGCGATCGAGGTGCCCTCCAGATCGTCGTCGGTCATGATCTCGACGATGTTCATCTGGCTGGTGTTGATCGCGATGGTGACCTGGTCCGGCTTCGGGTCCAGGTCGGCGAGCATGTGCCGGCTGTCGAAGTCGAGCCACTTGGCGTCCGCGCCCTCGCCCTCCGGGGCGAACGAGATGGACCCGCCGATCTGCAGGACCATGTCCGGCACGGCCTCGCGCAGCCGTCCGATCAGCTCGTTGAACATGGACAGCCGCTTGGAGCCCTTGCCGTCGAGCTCGCGGACGTGGATGTGGAGAACGGTGGCACCGGCGTTGTAGCAGTCGACGGCCGCCTGCACATGCTCGTCCATCGTCAGGGGAAGGTCGTCGGCGTCGCCGGGAAGCCATTCGGGCCCGTAGGGAGCGGCCTGGATGACGAGCTTTTCCTGGTTCTCGGGGAACAGTGAGTCGTCGTGGAAGTGCACGGTCCGTCTCCTTCGTCGGATCAGTGATCACTCGCCGGGGGCATCACCGCGTGCTGCGCGGGCCTGGGACGTCCGGCGGGGATCGATGCGGGTCACCGGTGACAGCGGGCGCGAGGCGGCCCGCTGCGATCGGCCGGTCCGGAGGGAGCCCGGGGGAGTGGTTCGGCTCCCTCCGACGGCCGACCGCGTTGTGCTGTGCGGTGGTGCAAAGGTAGGGCCGAGGCCAGGGACGTGCTTGCCCTCAGGAGACAGATGATTTGTCATTTGGGGACATCCGTGACGCGGGACTCTGTCGGGGCGGCGCACTGCCGAGGTGCGGGTCCCACCCGTAGCTCCCGTCATCCAGAGGGAGTTGCTACGGAGTCCTGCTCTCGCGCCATGCTCGGGGGCTGCATCCGAACTGCTCGCGGAACCACCGTGAGAACCCGCTCAGCGACGAGAACCCCAGCAGGTCGGAGATCTCCGTCAGCGACCGCCGGGGGTTCGCCACGAACTGTTCCGCGAGATGGCGCCGGGTGACGTTGAGGAGGGAGGAGAACGTCTCGCCCGACCCGGCCAGATGGCGGTGGACCGTGCGCCGGTCGACGCCGAGGCTGCGCGCCACCTGCTCGACCGAGCAGCGCCCGGTGGGCAGCAGGACCTCGATCAGTTCGCGCACCCGGTCCGCGGCGGTGGTGTCCTTCGGTACGGCGATCGCGTCGAAGTACTGACGGGCGTACTCGCGCATCAGCGGGTCCGCCATGGCGTTCGGCGCGTCGAGGTCGTCGGCGTAGAAGACGATCCCGTCGATCTCGCGGTCGAACTCCACGATGGGCCCGAACGCGTCCTGGTGCGCCGAGGTGTCCGCCGGCGCCGAGTGCCGGAACCACACGGACAGCGGCCGCCAGCGGGCGTGCAGGAAGTCGCTCAGGATGCGGTGGAAGGCGGCGACGGCCAGCTCCGTCGCCTGCCGGGACTCCATGGCCTCGCCGAGCCTCAGGTCCACCTTCAGCGTGGCCAGTCCGTCGCCCTCGGACAGCCGGGTGTGCAGCACCTCGTTGTACATGTACTGATGGCGGATCAGCATCTCCAGCGCGCTGCGCACGTCCGGTTCCTCGCGGACGACCAGGCTGATGGGGCCGAGCGTGGAGAAGCGGCGGAACTCGGCGAGGCGGACCCCGAAGTCCTCGTGGCCCGACTCGGCCGCCGACAGTTCCAGCACCTGGACGGCGGCCGTGCCGGAGATCCACCGGTCCTGGACGGTGAGGGCGGCGGTGTCCAGGCCCACCCGCTTCAGCAGTGCCTGCGGATCGATCCCGAGGGAGCGGCACAGCTCGACGTAGCCGCTCAGGGCGGCGGTGCGGACCAGAGGTCTCATGGGCACGCTCCAGGGATGTCCCGAAAAGCCAAGTCTCCTGTCCCGCCACGACAAGCACGGCGGTGGTCGAGGAACCTAGCATGACGCCGTTCACCGGCCGGGTCTGCTCAGGGGGCGTTCCCCCCGGCAGGTGAACGCGCGACGGATTGGAGGCGAACATGACAGGACTGACGGACGCGGACCGGACACCGCCCCCGCCCTGCTCGGGCCCCGCGGTGTGGACGGGCCCGGAGCTCGCCGACCCCGGGCGGTGGCGGACACGCCTGTCGGAGACCGGGCTCGCCGAGATCGACTCCGCCCTGCGCGAGACGCGCCGACGGGACCTCACCCTGCTGAGGCTGACAGCCGCCGACTTCCCGCTCCCCGGCCTCGGCGCCGACCTGGAGCGTCTCCGCGGTGTCCTCGAACACGGACGCGGGTTCGCGATCGTCCGGGGCATCCCCGTCGAGCGGCTCGGCGAGACGGCCGCGAGCACCGTGTTCTGGGGGATCGGCAGGCACCTGGGGCACCCCGTACCGCAGAGCGCCGACGGACTCGTCCTCGGCCGTGTCCGGGACACCGGCCGCGGCCCGGGCGACCCGGCCGTACGTGACGACCGGACCCGGGAGACCCCGGCCCTCCACACCGACCCCACCGATCTCCTCGCCCTGCTGACGCTGCGCACGCCCAGCACCGGCGGACACGTCTCCCTGGTCAGCGCGGCCGCGGTCCACAACGCGGTGCTGGACCTGCGCCCCGACCTCGCCGGGCGCCTGTACCGCACGTACCACTTCGACCGCCGCGAGGAACACGCCCCCGGTGAGCCGCCCTGCGCGGTGGCCCCGCTGGTCTCCCGAAACGGCGGCCCCGCGGGCGCGCCGAGCATGCGCTACGACCGGTCCTGTCTCGAATCCGCCCAGCGCTTCCCCCACGTGCCCCGCCTGGAACCGGCCGACCACGAGCTCTTCGATCTCATCGACTCCGTGGCCGGCTCCCCCGAGTACCGGCTCGACCTCGACCTCCGGGCCGGGGACCTGCTCGTCCTCAACACGCACCGGGTGATGCACGCCCGTACGGCCTTCGAGGATCCTCGATCGCCGGAACACGGACACCACCTGCTGCGCCTCTGGCTGGCCTTCCCGCAGGGACCCGGCAGCCGGGACACCCACCCCTGGGTCACGCTTCGTGATGTGATCCGACCGCGCGGCACCGCCGCGCCCCGCGCGACGAACGCAAGGAGATACCCGGCATGACCAACCTCGTCACCCTTCTGGCCGCCACCGTCGCGGCCCACGGCGAGAACGTCGCCGTCCGCCACGACGACGACACGCTCACCTACGCCGAACTCGACGACGCCAGCGCGCGGGTGGCGGCGCTGCTGCGGGACCGCGGCCTGCTGCCGGGCGACCGTGTCGCGCTGACCATGCCCAACGTCCCGCTGTTCCCGGTCCTCTACTACGGCATCCTGCGGGCCGGCGGAGTCGTCGTCCCGATGAACCCGCTGCTCAAGGCCCGCGAGGTCGCCTTCACCCTGCGCGACTGCGGAGCGCGCGTCGCGCTGGTGTCCCCGCTGTTCGCCGACGAGGTGACCAAGGCCGCGGCGGAGACGGGCACCGACTGCCTGGTGGCCGGCTCCGCGGACTTCGACACCCTGCTGCGCGGCCACGAACCCCTGCGCGACACCCCGGACCGGGCCGACGGCGATCCCGCCCTGATCCTCTACACCTCCGGTACCACCGGAACGCCCAAGGGCGCCGAACTGTCGCACCGGAACCTGGCGAGCAACACCCTCACCACGGCCGAGACCCTCCTCCAGGTCGGACCGGACGACGTGCTCTTCGGCGGCCTGCCCCTCTTCCACGCCTTCGGCCAGACCTGCGCGCTCAACGTGGCCGTCGCGACCGGAGCCACGCTGACCCTGCTGCCCCGGTTCGACCCGCGCGGCGCCCTGGAGGTCATCGCCCGGGACAAGGTCACCGTCTTCCTCGGCGTGCCGACGATGTACGCGGCGCTGCTGCACGCCGAACTCCCCGACGGCTTCGACGCCGGCCTGGTGCGCCTGGCCGTCTCGGGCGGGGCCGCGCTTCCGGTCGAGGTCCTGCACGGATTCGAGCGGCGCTTCGGTGCCGCCGTGCTGGAGGGGTACGGACTGTCCGAGACGTCACCCGTGGCCGCGTTCAACCACCCGGACCGTCCGCGCAAGGCGGGCTCGATCGGTATGCCCATCCGCGGGGTCGAGATGCGGCTCGTCGCCGAGGACGGCGGCACGGCCGCGCCCGGGGAAGTGGGCGAGATCGCCATCCGCGGCGAGAACGTCATGACCGGGTACTGGAACCGGCCCGACGCCACCGCGGAGGCGGTCCGCGACGGCTGGTTCCACAGCGGTGATCTGGCCCGCGTCGACGAGGACGGTTTCTACTTCATCGTCGACCGCAAGAAGGACATGATCATCCGCGGCGGATACAACGTCTACCCGCGCGAGATCGAGGAGGTGCTGTACGAGCACCCCGCCGTCGCCGAGGCCGCCGTCGTCGGGATGCCGCACCCCCTGCACGGTGAGGAGATCGCGGCCGTGGTCACGCTCCGGCCCGGCGCCCGGGCCACGGCCGAGGAGATCCGCGCGCACGCCAAGGAGCGGGTCGCCGCGTACAAGTACCCCCGCCTCGTCACGATCGCGGCCGAACTGCCCAAGGGGCCCACGGGCAAGATCCTCAAGCGGGAGATCGTGGTCAGCGGCCCGTGAACCGCTGACGACGAAGGCCCGGGTGACGGTGGCGGCCGCCTGCCGCCGTCACCGGTCCCTCGGTCGCGGCCCGGCGAGAATCAGGCTCTCGACACGCTCGTACACCCCGCGTTCCCGGTCCGCCGCCCGGCGGCCGGACAGCATGCTGCCGAGCCAGCCGAACGCGAAGCCCAGCGGGATGGACACCAGCCCCGTGGTGGTGAACGGGAACCAGTTGAAGTCGGCGGCGGGAAAGGCGGAGGTCGGGGAGCCGGACACCAGTCTGGTGCCCGGCATCAGGACCAGGACGGCGAGGGTGCCGCCGATGAGCGTGCTCAGCAGACCGGCGCGGGTGTAGCGGCGCCAGAAGAGGCTGTAGACCAGGGCCGGGGCGATCGCCGAGGCGCCCACGCAGAAGGACATCGTGGCCAGCGGCTGGAGACTTCGGTTCTGGACGAGGACCGCGAGGGCGATCACGGGCGCGCCGACGACCAGGGCCGAGCCGCGGGCGAAAGCCGTCTCCCGCTGGGACGACATGGCGGTGCCGCGGCCCGCGAAGACGTCGTGGGCCAGCGAGTTGGCGCAGGCCAGGGTCATGCCGGCGACCGAGGCGAGCAGGGTGAGGAAGATCGCCGTGGTCACCGTGGTGAACAAGAGGGTCTCCGCCCGGGACACCACGGGGCCGAACGCGGCACGAGAGCCCAGCAGATAGGCGGTGTGCCCGCGCGGGTCGGCGGCGGTGACGCCGGCCCGGCCGATCAGGGCCATCGCCCCGATGGCGACAACGCCCGCCATCAGCATGAACAACGCCACCGACGACACCGCCCAGGACATCGAGCGCCGCACCTGGCGGGCGCTGTTCGCGGTGAACATGCGCATGGTCACATGCGGGAGGCAGGCACCGCCCAGCACGATGGCGAACTGCGTACTGATCATGTCGAGCCGGGGATGCGGACCACCGGCGAACTGGAGTCCGCCGTGCAGGAACGCGTCCGGTGAGCCACTGCGCCGCGCTGCCGTGGTGAACAACGCTCCAGGGTTCCAGTGGAATTGACGGAGGATCAGCAGGGAGACGACGATTCCGGAGCCGAGGAGCACGACCATCTTCAGGAGCTGGATCAACGCGGTGCCCCGCATGCCGCCGATGGCGGCGTAGGTGATCATCAGGGTGCCGACCCCCACGATGCAGCCCGTCTGCATGGAGCTGTCCGTGAAGCCGAGGATGTACGCCAGGAGATGCCCCGTGCTGGCGAGTTGGACGAGCATCATCGGCACGAGGGCGGCGATCGTGACGCCGCACCCCGTGATCCGCACGGTGCGGCCCGGCATCCTGCGGGCCAGTACGTCGCCCATGGTGAACTTCCCCGTGTTCCGCAGGGGTTCGGCCAGCAGGAACATCAGCACCAGCAGGGAGAGCAGCGTGCTGAGAGCGAGGACGACACCGTCGAAACCGCACAGGGCGATGACACCGCCGATGGTCAGCACGGTCGCGGCGGAGATGTAGTCGCCGGCGATGGCGAGTCCGTTGCGCAGCGGGGAGAGCGAGCGGTAGCCGGTGTAGAACTCGGCGAGGTCGTCGCTGTCGGGGCCGGTCAGGACGCACAGCAGCAGGGTGACCGTGACGGCGATGGAGAAGGCGACGAGGGACCAGGACTGCGTGGAGCCGGCGAAGTCGCTCACCGCTTCTGCTCCTGCTGGGCTTCGGCCCACGGAACGCTCCGGTTCACCCGGCGCGCGAGGGGGTCCACGTAGCGGCGGGCGGTGCGTTCGTAGACGAGCACGGCGAGCCAGGTGGCGGGGATCTGGGAGAGGGCGATGACCAGGCCGGCCGAGAGACCACCGGTGACGGGACGGTTCATCAGGCCGGGGCAGCCGGCGGTCAGGCCGAGGAAGAGAGTGAAGCAGCCGAGCACCGCGAAGGTGGTCACGCGCCGCTGGCGGCGGTAGGCGCGCCGCAGGATACGCAGATCGCGGTGGTGCCCGGTCCAGGCGCGGGGTGATGCCCCGCCGCGTAAGGGTTCCGCCGCGGCGGGGTCCGGGACGTGCTGGGCGAACGAGTTCTGGTGTCCCCGCGGCGGTCGTGCGGGCGGTGGGGCGGAGCTGTCGTACGACATGCCGGTCTCCAGGTGGGGTGCGGGCCCGGCGTGCACGGACCGCGGGACGGTGTGGGGGAACGGCTCGGGTCCTCGCACGCTATGCGGCCCGTCGGCCCGTGCGAAGGGCTTTCCTCCAACTACCTGGTCGGAACGTGTCCACGCCGCTGACCTCGTCTGTTGTCGGAGAAACCGCTGTTGCGCCCGGGCTCGGAGTGAGGAGTGGGGCGGGGGTGGTGCGGACGTCCGGGGTGCGCGGATCCGGTGCCGGACCCACCGCGGGGCGGGACGCCGAGGGCGTACGCGTCGGTCGAGGAGGCGGTCCGGGAGGGTCATCGGAGCGGCGGTCCGAGAGGCGGTCCGCCGGGGGTCGGGGCGGGAGTTCGGCGCGGAGCCGGGTGAGCGCCGCGGGCGGGCGGAGGACGGGTCCGTACGGGCTCAGGGGGAGTCGCTCAGTTCGTTCAGCGGGGTTCCGTGCGCCCAGCGCCGCAGGCACGGACCGTCGATCAGACGGACACCGCCCTGGCGTCGCGCCCACTGGACGTCGCGCCGGGTGAAGGCCCCGCGGTGCACCACGAGACGGAGCGGGGGGCCGGGGCCGCCGGTACGCCCCGAACGCGAGGGCGTGTCCTCGTCGGGCAGCGGCTCGGCCACGGGCCGGAAGGCGACCTCCAGACGGTGCCCCCGGCCGTCCCGCGCGCGGACCCGGACGCGGGGCTCGCTCCTGCGCTGCGGGAGCACCCGCCAGCCGTCCCGGCGCAGCATCCGGGAGACGGCCAGGGCCAGACCCTGGGTGTCCAGCTCCGCGAGTTCCTCGGGTGTGTAGAAGCCGAGGCGGCGGCGGGCAAGCGGCCGGTGCCGCCGTACGACGGCGGGGGTGAGGACGGCCAGGACGGCAAGAACGCCGATCGGTACGCCGATACCGGCGACCCGGTAACCGACGGCCACGCCGGCGACGATCGCGCACGGGAGGACGACGACCGCCGCCAGAGCGGGCAGCACCTCACGAAACGCGGGCCCGTAGGCCCCTTCCGCACGCAGCCGTCGGACGGCTCTGCGCCGCTGCGCGCGTGCTGACAGGCGTTTTCCCGGTGTCCGCCCCCTCGAACTCACTCGGGCCAGCTCCCCCCAACCCTCGCGCGCTTCGGCGTGTCCGGGGAGGGCTACCCCTCGCGGGCGGGCCGGTCCCCTGGAGTACGGGATCCGGCCACGAATCCGGCTGAACTCTTTCGAGGCGCCGCGACGCGTGGGGCACGATCGGTTCCGGGGACCGCGGGGTCCTGTGCGGCGGACCGTCCGGCGGGGGCGGCGGGTTCGTCACCCGCCGCCCCCGCCGGCACGTGTCCGCGGGAGGGACCCGGCGTCGGCTGCCGGACCGCTCAGACGGTGCCGCTCTTGGAGATGACGATCTTCTTGGAGGTCCTGCCGGAACCGCTGCCGAGCGCCTCGATCGCCTTCACGACGTCCATGCCCTCGACGACCTCGCCGAAGACGACGTGCTTGCCGTCCAGCCAGCCCGTGACGATGGTGGTGATGAAGAACTGCGAGCCGTTGGTGTTCGCGCCCGCGTTGGCCATGGACAGCAGACCCGGCTTGGTGTGCTTGAGCTTGAAGTTCTCGTCGGCGAACTTCTCGCCGTAGATGCTCTTGCCGCCGGTGCCGTCCTGCCGCGTGAAGTCACCGCCCTGGAGCATGAAGTCCGGGATGACGCGATGGAAAGGCGAGCCCTCGTAACCGAAACCGTGCTGGCCGGTGGCGAGCTCACGGAAGTTCTGCGCGGTCTTCGGGACGACGTCGTCGTAGAGCTTGAACTCGATGCGGCCCAGCGGCGCGCCGTCGGCGGTGACCTCGAAGAATACGTTCTGGCTCATTGCTCTGCTCCTCATGGATACGAAGGTTCGCCCCCGAGCATAGAGAAGCCGAGGCGGTGGGCGCGTGACCGGGGGTGATCATTCGGCACGTGGCCCGGGCGGACGGAACGTCGGGCCGCCGGTGGCATACGTCCCGGAAAGGGTCCAGGACACAGCGGTCGGCGGCAGGCCCGGCGGGGTTCGCGACCGCACACGGGAACGAGCCCCCGAAGGCTCCGGCCCCTGACGTGATACGAGTCAGGGGCTGAAGGAGGCGCCGCCGGTCACCGGTGTGCCCGGCGGCGTCCGTCTATTCCACCTTCGCCCAGTCGAGCGTGCGTTCCACCGCCCTCTTCCAGTCCGCGTACCCCTGCTGGCGCCGGTCCTCCGACCATTGGGGCTCCCAGCGCCTGGACTCCTGCCAGTGGGTGCGCAGTTCGTCGGTGTCCCGCCAGAAGCCGGTGGCCAGACCGGCCGCGTACGAGGCGCCGAGCGCGGTGGTCTCGGCGACGACGGGACGGCTCACGGGGACGCCGAGGACGTCGGCCTGGATCTGCATGCACAGGTCGTTGGCGGTCACACCGCCGTCGACCTTGAGCACGTCGAGATGGACTCCGGAATCCTGCTCCATCGCCTCGACGACGTCGCGGCTCTGGTAGCAGATCGCCTCCAGCGTCGCCCGGGCCAGGTGGGCGTTGCTGTTGTACCGGGCGAGTCCGACGATCGCGCCGCGGGCGTCGGAACGCCAGTACGGGGCGAACAGGCCGGAGAACGCCGGGACGAAGTACATCCCGCCGTTGTCCTCCACCGTGCGGGCCAGCGTCTCGCTCCCGGCCGCGTCCGTGATGATCTTCATCTGGTCGCGCAGCCACTGCACCGCGGATCCGGTGACCGCGATGGAACCCTCCAGTGCGTAGACGGCGGGCTCGCCGCCGAACCGGTAGGCCACGGTGGTCAGCAGGCCGTGCTGTGAACGGACCAGTTCCGTACCGGTGTTGAGGACCAGGAAGTTGCCGGTGCCGTACGTGTTCTTGGCCTCGCCGGGCGAGTAGCAGACCTGCCCGACGGTGGCCGCCTGCTGGTCGCCGAGCACCCCGGTGATGGGGACGGCGGCGCGCAGTGGCCTGGAGGTGCGTGCCGTGCCGTACGCCTCAGGGTCGGACGAGGGGTTGATGCTGGGCAGCATGGCCCTCGGCACCCCGAAGAAGCCCAGCAGTTCGTCGTCCCAGTCGAGGGTCTCCAGGTCCATGAGCATGGTGCGGCTGGCGTTGGTCACGTCGGTGGCGTGGATACCGCCGTCGGGACCGCCGGTCAGGTTCCACAGGACCCAGGCGTCGGTGTTGCCGAACAGGGCGTGCCCTTGCTCCGCCGCCTCACGGACCCCGTCGACGTTCTCCAGGATCCACTGGATCTTGCCGCCGGAGAAGTAGGTCGCCGGCGGCAGCCCCGCCTTGCGGCGGATGACGTCGCCCCGGCCGTCACGCTCCAGGGCCGCGGCGATGGAATCGGTCCGGGTGTCCTGCCAGACGATGGCGTTGTAGTAGGGACGGCCGTTGCGCGGGTCCCACACCACGGTGGTCTCCCGCTGGTTGGTGATGCCGATCGCCGCCAGGTCCTCGGCGCTCAGGTTCTTGTGCCGCAACGCGTTCTGGATCACCGAGTTGGTGCGTTCCCAGATCTCCACCGGGTCGTGCTCGACCCACCCGGAGCGCGGAAGGATCTGGGCGTGTTCCAGTTGGTGCTTCGCCACCTCGTTGCCCGCGTGGTCGAAGATCATGAATCGGGTGCTGGTGGTCCCCTGGTCCACCGCGCCCACGAAGTCAGCCATGGGTCGCCGCCTCTGCTGCGGGTGTCAGTCCTGGGGAGCCGGGATCTGTCCCGGTGGCTCGGGCTCCGCCATCGGCAGGAACCGGCCGATGAAGAGCTTGTAGACGGCGGCGCCGAGCACACCGCCGATCAGCGGACCGAGGATCGGCACCCAGAAGTAGAAGTTGCCGTACTGATCTCGCCAGGCCCCTCCGTAGCCCGTGAGGAAGCTGGCCAGACGCGGACCGAAGTCACGTGCCGGGTTGATCGCGTAGCCCGCGAGGGTTCCCCACGCCATGCCGATGCCCACGACGAGCAGACCGATGACGAACGGGCCCAGGTTCGCGCCGGGCGGGGTGTTGAGCAGGTCGGTGACCGCGAAGATCACCAGGAGCAGGATGGCGGTTCCGATGATCTGGTCGCGGAACGCGCCCCATTCGTGGACCGGCAGGTTCGGGTTGCCGTTGGCGGGCAGTGTGGAGAACACGCCCTGGGTCTTGATGGTGTGGCCGGGATCGACCTTCGCCAGGGCCTCCGTGTAGTTCCAGCGCACGATCAGCGCCGCCACGAAGGCGCCGACGATCTGGGCCATCACGTAGGGGGCCACCTTGCGCCACGGGAAATCCTTGAACGTGGCCAGCGCGACGGTGACCGCGGGGTTGAGATGGGCGCCGCTCAGCCGGGCCGCGACGTAGATGCCCATGGTGACGCCGATGCCCCAGGCCCAGGCGATGCTGTCGTGGTTCCCCAGGCCGCCCGGCGGCGTCGTGAGCGCGCCGCCGGCGACCACTTGGGCCACCACGCCGCACCCGAACAGGATGAGAATCATGGTGCCGAGGAACTCACCGGACAACTCGCCGATCAGCCCCGACCTTTTGAACCGCTCAGTCATGGAAGCCCGCTTCCCGCCGGTCAGGAACCGGCTGTTGACCGCCGCCCGAGCCCTCCCTCACCTCAGCATAGGATGATCAAGAGCTAATTGCATCAAAAGTTAACTATCCTGTTTTACCGCGTCATATCGGGTGGTACGTCGATCGATGCCGGATCGATGCGGCCTGGAGCGGCCGTCGCCCGAGGTGGCCGGCACGGACCCCGGGGCGCGTCAGGCGGGCACCGTGACGATGCCGAGCGGATCGCTCGTCGGCTGCCGCGATCCGCCCGCCGGTTCGGCCGTGATGCCTACGGCGCCGACGTCGTCCAGGGAGCCGTGGAGCAGTTGGGCGTGCCCGCCGCCGGAGCCGGGGAGCAGGCCCGCCGGGCGGAGGCCGCCGGACTTCGCGGCGTACCAGAGTTCGTAGACCTGATCGTTCCCGAGGCGGGGCAGGTCCGAGGCGATGAAGGCCGCCCGGCCCTGGGAGCGGGAGGCGACGACGCCGATGTCGGCCCCGTTGCTCAGTTTCTGAGTGCTGATCGTGGCGTCCCGGGCCGTCAGGAGGTCGGTGAGGGCGGAGGCCTGTGCCTTTCGCACGGCGACTTCGCCGCGTGCCTCGTCCGCCTCGGTGTGCTGCCAGACGGCGACCCCGCCGAGCGCTGCCGCGAGAGCCAGGCACGCGGCCAGGGCCGCCCGCAGTGCCCGCCGGCGGACCGGAACGGCGCGAGGGACGCGCTCCTGGCGGGTGCGGGCGATCCGTTCGAGGACGTCCCGGCGCAGTTCGGGGGACGGGGTCGCGTCCTGGGCCGAGGCCAGCCGCAGCGTGACCTCGGACAGTTCCGCCACCTCCTCCCGGCACGCGGCGCAGCCGGCGAGATGGTTCTCGAAGGAGGCTTCCTCGGCCGCCGGCAGGGCGTGCAGGACGTACGCGCCGACGAACTGGTGGGGGTCTTCGGCGGCCGTCATCGCCCTTCCTCCAGACATCTGCGGAGCAGGCGCAGCCCGGTGCGCATCCTGGACTTCACGGTGCCCGCCGGGGTGGCCAGGCAGGCGGCCACCTCCAGGTAGGTCATGCCCTGGTAGTAGGCGAGCACCAGCGGTACGCGCTGGTGCCGTTCCAGGTCGGCGAGACAGCGCTGCACGCGATCGTGCTCCTCGTGCCGCTCCACGGCCTCGGCCACCTCGTCGAAGGGGCGGTCCTCCGCGAGCAGGGCGCTGCGCCGCTCCCGCGCCGTACTGGCCTGGACGTGCCGGACCCGGTCGACGGCCCGCCGGTGCGCGAGGGTCAGGACCCATCCCCGGGCGGTACCGAGGTCCGGGCGATAGCGGTCGGCGGTCCGCCAGATCTCCACCATCACGTCCTGTGTCACCTCCTCGGCCTGTGCCTCGTCCCGCAGTACGCGGCAGACCAGGCCCTTGACCGGCCGCGCGAGGGTGTCGTACACGTCGGCGAACGCGTCCTGGTCGCCCTGTGCGGCGCGCTCGAGCCGGGCGTCCAGCCACGCGTCCGCCGATGGGTGCCGTCGCGAACCGTGTCCGTCCCGGCCGGTCTTGGCATCGCTCACAGAATCCGTCCGTTGCTTCCTTCTCGCCCGGCCCGTCCGGCTCGACTCTCCGTCGTGGCGGTCTCCTTCGCAGCGCGAGGGGGGCCGTTCGCCGACGGGCCGCACGCGGGGTGTCGCGCAGGTGGGCCCGCGTCGGCCGGAAAGCGTGGCGTTCGGCACGTACGCGGTGGGCGGGCCCCCCGCGGACGCGAGGGTCTTGTCACCGTGTATTCGTGGCCACCCGGCCCGCGGATGGGCCGGGGCGCCGACGTGTTTTCCGGTGCCGGGCCGATGGCGGGCCGGTCACGGGCCGGTGCCGGTCACCGCCGGAGCCGCCCCCTTCGCCCGCTCCCGAAAACTCGTACCGAAAACTTACACAGGTCTATCCTCATACGTACCTTTTGTTGCTCCGAATGCCTTATGTCCCGCGCATCGAGGGCCTGGAAACGTACCGTCAGCTTCGGCACGAACTTCCCGGACAGCGGCCCCCGGTGGCGCACGTCCATCACATTGCGAGGGAGGTGAGTCCGATGACCACACGCATCAGCGCCCGGCGACTGCTCGCCGGTGCGGCCGCGACAGGCCTGCTGGCCGGAGGGGCCGCTCTGGGTATGTCCGGTACTGCCGCCGCGGCACCGGCCCCGACGTCCACGGCTTCGGTGGCGACAGCCGACCACCACGGTCACCACGACCGCTGCGAGTGGAAGAAGGGCCACTGGGAGAAGAAGTGGGTGCCCGGACACTGGGTCAAGAAGTGGGTCCACCAGGACTCCTGGCACCACGGTCACCACAGCCACGGCTGGGTGAAGCAGTGGGTCTACGTGCCCGGTCACTGGGACCACGTGTGGGTCAAGGCCCACTGGGACTGCCACCACCACGGCCACTGAGCGCTCCGGCCGAGGCGTGAGGACCGGGTGCGGTGATCCCGCCCCGGTCCGTTCCCCGGGAAACGCGGTGGAACGGGGCCGATCCCGTTGGTTAGGCTCGTCGGATGACCACACGCACTTTCCGCATCACCGTTCGCGGTGTCTTCGACGGGCTCGGCGCCGACCAGCGTGCCGATCTTCTGGCGCACGCGGCGGAGCACGACGTCCTTCGGGCGGCCTTCACGCCCGAGGGGCACCTCAGCTACGACGTGGCCGCCCGCCCGGCCTTCACCTTCCGCTTCCTGGACTCGGGGGAGGCGGAAGAGGACATCCTGGAGGCCGTCGAACGGGCCGAGGCCGCCGCGACGGCCTGGCTCACCGGGCGCGGCTACGGCTTCAAGCGGCTCAAGTCGCAGGCCGAGGATCTCTCCCAGGCGCCCCTCGGCAAACGGCAGCGGCGGGCCATCGCGCAGAACACCCCCTGATCCGCGTACGTCAAGGTGGCCTCCGCTTCCCATATGCTTGAGTAGTCAAGGAGATGTCAATGAGTAGAGGGCTGGACGCGGCACTGCGTCTGGTGCGGGCGCAGGCCACCCTGGTGAAGCGGTTCGACGCGAGCCTCGGCGGACTGCACGGAGTGAGCCTGGCCGACTTCACGATGCTGCTGCGTCTGTCCGAGGCCCCGGGAGACCGCATGCGCCGGGTGGACCTGGCGGAGGCGCTGGGGCTGACCGCCTCCGGTGTCACCCGGGGGCTCGTACCGCTGGAGCGCATCGGCCTGGTCAGACGGGACCCGGACGCCCGTGACGCGCGGGTCGCCTACGCGGCCCTCACGGAGACCGGCCGGGAACGCCTGGCGGAGATGCTCGTCACGGCGGAACGGGTCGCCGAGGAGGTCTTCGCCGAGCCGGCGTGGACCGAGGAGGAGACGACGAGGCTCGCCGGTCTCCTCGGCCGCCTCGGCGGTACCGGGTTCACCCGCCGCGCGTCCGGCGGCTCCTGAAGCCGCCGCCGGTCCCGGGCGGGACGCCCCGCCCGGGACCGGCGCTCCCGCCGGGGCGGCCGTCCCCCGGGCGGGCCCGGGATCATCGGCGGTCCCCGGAATCGGTGGACCGTGGCCGAGGCGGAGAAGAGTGGCCGAGGCGGAGAAGAAGTGGCGCCCCGGATCCCGGGCACCCGGTCTCGCCCCTCGGAGTGGACCCGGGATGCCGAGTGCCCTGCCTCATCCCTCGGCGGAGACCCGGGACACCGGGCACCCTGCTTCGTCCCTCGCGAGGACCCGGGACACCGAGTGCCCTGCTTCGCCTCTCGGCGAGGACCCGGGATGCCGAGCACCCTGCTTCGTCTCTCGGCGGGGGCCCAGGACGCCGAGTACCCGGCCTCGTCCCTCGGCGGGCCTCGGGTCCCGTCCGCCGGTCCTCGCGACGGCAGTGGCCCGGAGGCCCGGGAGGACGTTCCGGCGTTCACCGTGACGATCACCGGATCCGGTGGCGCCTTGCCTGTGCCGTGACCGCGGCGCACTCTGGTGGCATGGGAGCTCGCGACGGGCCCACACTCATCACCTCCGTTCAGCGGGCCTTCCGCCTGCTGGAGGCGGTGAGCGCGCACGAGAACGGTGCGCCCGCCAAACAGCTGGCGCGCGAGACCGAGCTGCCGCTGGCCACCGCCTATCACCTGCTCCGGACCCTCGTCCACGACGGGTACATCCGCAAACTCGACGACGGCGGGTTCATCCTGGGCGACAAGATGCAGACGCTGCGGACGCAGGGCCGCGGGCAGGAACTGCTCAGCCGCGTCCGCCCCACGCTCGCCGCTCTGCGCGACGAACTCGCCTCGGCCGCCTACCTCACCTTCTACGAGGACGGTGAGATCAGGGTCGCCGAGATCGTCGACGGGCCCCGGGCGCCCCGGGTCGACCTGTGGGTCGGCTTCGAGGACGCCGGGCACGCCACCGCGCTGGGCAAGTCCGTACTGCGGGAGCTGGACGAGGAGTCCCGCAACGACTACCTCGCCCGGCACACCCTCGCCGACCTCACCCCGCGGACCATCACCAGCCGACGGCAGCTGCTGCGCCACCTGGCCTCGTCCCCGGTGGCCCCGGCCGTCACGGACCTGGAGGAGTACGCTCTCGGCACGGTCTGCGTCGCCGTACCCGTCTACAGCGGGGACACGCTCGGCTCGCTCGGCGTCTCGCTCCCCGCCGAGCGGCTTTCCCGGCTCGACGAAGTCCTGACGCGGCTGATCCCGACCGCGAACCGGGTGACCAGGGGCCTGTCGCTCACTATCTGAAATCTCCGTGCTTGTGGATCACGCCTCGAACGTCTTTCCTGGATCAACCGGACATTTCAGGGATGAACCCAGGTGAGGACTGCGGACGAACATGACTCACGCCCGAGAGCACGGTAGCGAGCACCGGCCGAAGCGGACGTTCCGGAACCGAGGTGCCGGTTCCGGCGCGGCGGCCCGCAAGCGCGCCGCCCATCTCGCCTTCGGCACCCCGGTACTGCCTTTACTGGTCGTCGGTTCCATCGTGCTCGTCGACCTGGCCGGGGGAGCGGGGATGATCTGGCTGCCGCTGCTGGCCGCGGGACCCGCGCTGGCCGCCACCACCAGCCGGCCGTTCGGAGTCCTGTGCGTCGGTCTGCTGGCCGCGGCGCTGAGCGCGGCGCTCGGCACCCGGGACGGCGTTCCGGCTGCCGAGCTCATGGCCGTCCTGTCCGCCCTGGCGGCCGTCACGCTGGCGAGCGCCCTGGCCAGCGCGCTGCGCTGGCGCCGGGAGCGGGTCCTCGCGGCCGTACGCTCCGTCGCGGAGGCCGCCCAGCACGCTCTGCTCGCACCCATACCGTCGAGTGTCGGACCGTTCCAGGTGGCCGTCCGCTACAGCGCCGCCGCGGCCGAGGCCCGGATCGGCGGGGACCTCTACGCGCTGGTGCCCACGCCGTACGGGGTCCGCATGATCATCGGTGATGTCCGGGGCAAGGGACTGCCGGCCGTGGGCACGGCCGCGCTCGTGCTCGGTGTCTTCCGCGAGGCGGCCTACGACGAGCCCGATCTCCTCACCGTCGTGGCCCGGATCGAACGGAGCCTGGCGCGCAACCTGGGCTACGACGACTTCGTGACCGCCGTGGTCGCCGGGTACCCGGAACCGGGCCGGCTGGAGGTCGTCAACTGCGGTCACGCGCCTCCGCTGCATGTCCGCGCGTCCGGGAGCGTCGCGTCGGTCGACCCCGTCAATCCCGCACCACCGCTCGGGCTGCGGGCCCTGACGGGGGAGACCCCGAGCCTCCAGGTACTGCCGCTCGCCGACGGCGACCAGCTCCTGCTGTACACCGACGGGGTCACCGAGGCCCGCGACCACGGCCGGGAGTTCTACGCCCTCGCGGAAGGGCTGGCACGGCACGTGTCCGACGAGCCGGCCTCCACGCTCGCCGCGCTCGACGCCGAGCTCCAGGCCCATGTGGGCGGCCGGCTGCACGACGACGCGGCCCTGCTGCTGCTCCGCATGCCGGCCTCCGCCGAGCCGGAGCCGGCGCCGGTGGTGGCCGCGGGTGCCGGCTCCGTCACCGTTCCCTCCCCGCCCCGGCCGCCCGCCGCGGGTGTGCGCTGCGGCGGGGGCGCGAAGTAGGCCGTCCCGGCGAGGACGCCTTCGCCTCGGATGCGCCCCGGCGTGCGCCGGGGCGCACTCCTCAGTGCCGGGCGAACTGGAGCCGGGTCGTCTGCGCGGTGCCGGGGCGCACCGCGATGCCGTCGACGGTCAGGCGTTCACCGTAGATGTCGGTGATCCTGACCGTGCCCCCGCACCCGCGGCCGTCCTCGGCGAGGAAGTAGTTGTAGTCGGTGCGAGGCAGCCGCCGCCATCCGTCGCCGGCCCGCAGTTCCAGCCGGGCCACCGGATTCCGGTGGCCGATCACCTGGACCGCGCACCAATAGCGGCTGGACCCGGTCTTGTAGCGGAGCGCGACCGTGGCGGAACCGCCGGGGCTCAGCAGTTTCCACGTGACCGGGATCCGGCCGGCCACCGGGTTCGCGAGCCGGGCGAACGCCTGTGCGCTGAGGTCGAGCTGCCCGGGGGCGCAGCCCGTCGGGCATTCGTTGGTGATCCGGACCGTGACGGTCGCGCCGCCGGCCGCGCGCACCAGTACGTAGGCCCCGCACGCCTTGGACGTCTCGTAGTCCGTGTGGTTCATCGCCGCCGTCAGGAGATCGCCGCTCGGACCGTAGGAGCAGGAGCCGTCGCCGGTTCCGGCGTCGTACATGGTCGCCACTCCCCGGTAGCCGACCCCCGGGCGGATCCGTCCCGCCAGCGAGGCCGTCGTGGTCGTGGTCCGGGAGGCGTCCGGGGCCGACGGCCGCGCCGACGCCGTGGAGGGGCGGGGCGGGGGGGGGGGGGGGGGGGGGGGGGGCGGGGGGGGCGGGGGGCGGGGGGGGGGGGGGGGGGGGGGGGGGGGGGGGGGGGGGGGGGGGGGGGCGCCGGGGCGCCCGGCCGCCCCGGCGGGGGGGGGGGGGGGGCGGCCGGGGGGGGGCCCCCCCCCCCGCCGCGCGACCGGGTCGCCGTGGGGGACGTCGATCCGGCCGAGGCCCCCGGGCCGGGAACCGCGGTCCCCCGGGAACCGGCGGCGGT